>VXZL01000227.1 GCA_009845505.1 Candidatus Poribacteria bacterium
ATTTCTAACCGCGCCCCTTAATCCTAATACAGACGCTTCGCTTCAAAATAGGAAATTTTGGAAATTTGCAAGCTGCGCTAAGAAACCTTAATCTATAATCTTTTGACGCAGTTTTCCACTAAACGTTTAGACATTTTAACATCTAATGTGGTTCTTTTTTCTTGAAATCGTTCACAGTTTTTGTTAAACTAATCTGTTAAGTAGACTCGAAACATAATTTACGGGTAGAACCTATGCTGAAACCCAACACTATTCTCGCTGCCATTTTTATCTCTGCAGCACTCGTTATCGCCGTATCCGTGCCAGCGTTTTCGGTTGATTCTGGCGTACACTGGTTGATTGTGGATGCAACCCCGGATGCACGTGCACATGAACTGCTGAATACGCTTACTGAACTCCTGACGACGCGCGGACAGGTGCCGAGTGAGCAGATCCATCGTCTTGCAGGTGATGTTGTTACCACGCAAGGGATTTACGCCTTACTTCAAGAAGTTGGGCAGCAAGTACAGCCGGATGCAACCCTAATCTTTTTATTTCATGGAATGGTTGTCAAACACAGACGCCCGAATGCCATGCATCTGCTAATTCCAGGTGATACGCAAACGATTCAAGATGCAACGCTGAATCAGTGGTTTAGGGAGTCTTTTGAAGGACGCGCCGTTGTTATACTTGATGGGTACTCCGATGATACAGACCTAAACACTTACTATGCCAACCGTGAGATTCTGGGCAGTGCTGCCCTGAACGTGATTCAATTGGCACCCCAAGCAGATGCTACGAGAGCTCTTCGGGTACTCAACGACGCACTTGCTACAGATACGACTGATACGGATGAGAACAGGCAGATTAGTATTATTGAGACCTTTGAATTGTTCCGGACAGATGAGGAACTCCCTAACGGCGTACTCGCCCCAACGGGTGATGTTGAGGCTGCACTCCTCAAACTCAGTCCTGCGATTAAGATTGAGACATTTCCTGATGGCGCACAAATTTCTATTAACGATGTAGATGTTGGCACCACACCGGCACTCGTCACGGAGAACTTGCAGCAAGGCACTTCCACAGTATCAGTTAAGAAGCCTGGTTATCATATCCCCCTCTCCAAAACTGCCGAATTGCAATTGGTCCTCGGCGAGTCCGTCCGTATGGGTTGGGTACTGCAACCTATTGCTATACACGGGACTGTCGTAGGTATTGAGGGTCAATCGGTCACTGGGACAATCGTTTGGATTGGTGGAACAACACACCAGCAGACGCTTGAGGCAGATGGTGCTTACCGCTTTGACGATTGGAAGGATTCAGGGTTACTTACACTCGGTGAAACTTACACGCTTCACGCAAAACAAGGTGATCTGAGTTATGAAGCCCTTACTTTCACGTTTGATGGCTATACCGATATAGAACACACGATTCAACTTGTTAAACGGACGTGGTTTGAAATCGCACAGATTGCCTTTGATCAAAACGACCATCAAGGCGCGATTATCGCGTTTCAGAACGGGATTGAACAGACTACAAATTTCCCACAGATGTCCCCAGAATTAACGGTTTTACTTCTCAGTTCCTTCGCCGATGCGCTCGACAAACAAGATGTTCACGATGTTAATACGCTGGTTGTTACAGCGAAGCTTGCCGAACAACATGGACAGCCAGACCTCGCAAAAAGGTATTGGCAAGAGTTAAAAGCGAAGGCGCGAAAGGGAACACCGGCTGCAGAACTCGCGAGCCAACGCCTCTGGGAACTCAATCGCACCCGTTATCTTTTTAATATCGGTCTCGTTGTTGTCGTTGTAATTCTAATCACGTCTGGCGCGTGGACATATTACAGATACCGGAAAACGAAGCAGACAGTTTCATAGAAGATATAGGGACAGACTCAAAGGCTCTGTCCCTATGCGTCTGAGCCGCTTCTTAATGCCGATACCTCTCCCCAATCAAATTATTCGCAGCGCGGACTGGACGGAAGAGCGTCTGGCGTTTCGCAGGCATTTCCGCTAACAATTTAGGATGTGGATCCCAGTCGTGCCACTTGCTGTTCACTGTGTTGTAGCAACTGAAAGTAGCCAGCCGATCGTTTTCTGCATTCGTCCATTGATGCGTGCTATGCGTCAGTGCTTCTGTGAAAAATAGCAGGGAGCCAGCGGGACACTCGTACGTATCCCAAATCGGAGAATCTGGACTCTGGATTGTGTCCGGTGCTGTGTAGACTGCCTTATGACTCGCCGTAATAAATAGCGTCCCACCTTGTCGGTATTTCACTGGATTCAGTTCCCAAACAACGCGGGTTAACCCGCTGTGTGCCTTGCCTGGGATACACCGATAGAGATGGGAGTCACCCGGAAAACGGAGCATTCCGTTTCCGTTGTGCGGTCCGAAATTTCCGTCACCAACAGTCCGATAGAACAGACTACACGACTCCATCCGGAATCCATAGCACTCCTGACTCGATAGCGCAGGATGCGCCACGAACTCGTTCAGGAAGCCCACAACATTTGGGTGATCCGATAAACGTTGCAAAGGACCGCCGAGCGGAGAACGCTCATGTTCTGGGATTGATTCCGGGTCATGGCGGAGTCGGTGGGCAAATTCCTGCATCTCCGCAAGTTCATCACCCGACAGCACGCCCGGAACTAAGAGCCAACCGCGCATATCAAAAAGATATTTCTGTTCCTGCGTCGGTGCGACGACTGGACTGCCATCAGAAGTTGTTGCGGTGAGTTGGGCATCTGCGTTCTCTAAGTCAAGTGCCGATCCGAGGTTTTTGTCAACAATGAAGGGGTTGCTGTGATGTATGACTTTTGCCATTTTTTTAACTATTCGCTCCTGGGCTGCCCTCCACTACGTTTCGGGCAGGTTTTCGGTGAAGTTGCAGTGCTTCCTTAGGAATTGTGAACGGCTTAAAGAAAGTGCGACTCACATTCCTGATTGCTACAACTGTTCAGCGGTTTTGCCCTTCCTATGCAGCCTTGGCGCGTTTAAGGGCATCTTCAGAAACCGTAAGCGTCTTCTCAATATCTTCATCCGTATGCGACATCGACATAAACCAGATATGTCCTTCCGGTAGGTACAAACCGCCATCTAAAGTCGCTTCGTAGAAGGTCTGATGGAAACGTTGTTGGCGTTCATCGCTGCTATCGGTGTTCAATCCGAAGTATGGCATCGGACCGATACCACCGATCCGAGCGTTCTCAATGCCGAGGCGTGCTACCATCTCCCTGTAGCCATCGAGTAGTTTCTGTCCCTGTTTCCACATGAATGCGACACCGTCTTTCGCCTCAAGTTCTTCTATCGTAGCGATTGCGGCGGCAACGAGGGAGACCTCTCCGTGGAAGGTCGCGGCTACCCAGACATCGCCGACCTCGTCCATGATTTCCTTTTTACCGACGACGACAGCAGTCGCAAACCCGTTGGCGAGTGCTTTTCCAAAAACGGACATGTCAGGAGTAACACCGAAGTATTCTTGGGCACCGCCCAAAGCGTAACGGAATCCCGTTTTGACTTCATCAAAGATCATCAACGCGCCGTTAGCATTCACGAGTTTCTTTGCTTCTTCGAGGAAGTTATCTTTCGGAAGATCGTGCCCAGAGGGTTCCATAATCAGACACGCGATCTCGTCAGGGTGCGCTTTAAAAAGGTCAGCGAGTCCTTGAAGGTCGTTAAAATCGACACTCAGTGTAGATGCGGCAGCACTCGGCAAATGTCCGCGGGCGTGGCTGCACCAGTCGTGCCATCCGTGATAACCCGAACGAATTACCTTTTCTTTACCGGTATACGCCCGCGCGAACTTAATCGCACCCGTCGTTGCATCTGAACCGCCAACAAAATAGCCAACCTTGTCCGCCGATGGAATAATCTCAACCAACTTTTCAGCAAGCTCTACCTCAAGCGTATGTCCGAAGTTGTAAACGTTACCGCGTTCAACAAGATGTCTTGTGACCGTCTCAATCACGGTAGGATAGGCGTGTCCAAGGATCATCGGTCCGTATCCCATTAGATAGTCGATATAGTCGTTGCCATCGGCATCCCAAAAATGCGCTCCTTTCGCACCTGCAATCATAACAGGTCTCGGCGGTTGGCTCTGCTTATGCGGTTGCCCGCCGCCGACCAGTGCAGCTCTGGCGCGCTTCTGCCATGCCAGTGATTTTTCAAAACTTCGTCCCATCCTAAAACCTCCAAGTTCGTGCTATAGCCCTACGAATTGACTCCAATTTCTTGCTATTTTATCACAATTTCGGATTTGACAGGAAAATTTCTTGAAAATTGCACAATTTTGTGGAATAATTAGACGCATCGGACGCTTGTAGACAGCCCTTTGGCAAGTTTCAAAAAAGAGAGAGGAACAAAAAATGGCAGAACACCTCCTGACAGATGCGCAGATGCGACACTTTATTGTGAACGGTTGCGTCACCGTTACAACCGATCTGCCCGCACAGTTTCACGATGCAATCTATGAGAAGACGATGACCGTCTTTGATAAGGAAGGTAATCCCGGTAATAACCTCGTGCCGCGGATACCTGAAATTCAGAAAGTCCTTGACGACCCAAACGTTGAAGGTGCTTTGACAAGCCTGCTTGGCGCGGATTACTACATGCAACCGCATCGCCATCCCCACTATAATCCACCCGGTAGCAAGGGGCAAGGGATGCACCAAGACGGTGGCAAACGCTGGTCGCATCATACACGTAGGTTACTCGTTTTCTATTATCCGCAAGATACTCCGTTAGAACTCGGTCCTACCGGAGTTGTCCCAATGAGTCACTACTATAGCACCCGTGAAGGCGCAGAGATTTCACCTGAACAACCTGTTGTTGGCAAAGCGGGAACAGTCGCCTTCGCAAACTATGACCTCTGGCACCGCGCTATGCCTAATAGTAGCGAAAAGAGGCGCTACATGATGAAGTTTCTCTATACCCGCATGTCGGAGCCGCAGGAACCGACGTGGGCAAATAAGGAGACCGATTGGGCAAACGGCTCTCTTGCAGGACCCGCAGAACATCAGAAAATGTTTCAACACCTCTGGAAATGGCATCAAGGAATTGAGGATGCTGACACGCACGAAACGCCGAACGGTGAGTCGTTATCGAGTTTAATCAGTGCGCTCAACAGCACATCGGAATCAATAGGATTGCAAACAGCTTATGAATTGCCCCGATTTGGAGAGGCGGCGGTGCCTGCGTTGGTGCAGTGTTTGCAAGATGAATCGGAGATGACACGTCGAAACGCTTGTTATGCTCTCAACGCAGTGGGAACCCCAGCAGTTGAACCCTTACGTGAGGCATTGAAGGATTCCTGTGAATACGTTCGCGATAACGCAGCGGAGGCACTCGGCGACTTGGGGATCAAGGCTGAACCCGCGGTGCCTGCGTTAGTCGAAACACTGGACGACCCTTCTGGTGCTGTTCGTTCGCGCACGATTGAGGCGTTGGGAACAACAAGCCAGTCGAGCTCAGTTGCTGTACCTCGGATTGTGAAGGCGTTGGAAGATGAAAGCCCTGGCGTTCGCCGGAATGCGGTTTTCGCCTTGGCGCGAATCGGTAGAGACGCACCCGGCGCGGTTGAAGGATTGCAAAATGTCCTGCTTGATGAGAATCGTTACGTACGTGGGGATGCCGTGCATGCACTTTATCGTATCGGAACACCCGCAGCGAAAACCGTGCTACTCCACTACCTCGAAACGACACGCTGGTGTCCGCTAACCTCAAAAGAGAGCACCTTTTAGGGGACCCAGCGTTCCCAATCACGGTAGGTGCGGTTTGTAACCGCACCGATTTCCTTTTAAGTAAAAAATTCCTCATTATACGGGCGGACATCTACTTCAAAAGTCCACGAACTCCGTTCCTGCTGTATCAAAGCCCAATAGGTATCCGCGATCGCATCGGGTTCAAGGAGCGGCTCGTTTTCTCTGAGTTTATAGCGTTGCCGTACCCCCGGTGTATCAATAACACCGTCGATAATGATGTGCGAGACATGGATACCCTGTGGACCGACTTCACGGGCAAGTGCCGATGCTAAGCCGCGTGTGGCATACTTCGCACTGCTGAACGCCAGCGCGCCTGCTCTGCCACGGACAGCAGATGTCGCACCCGTGAATAGTATATTCCCGCCACCTTTCTGAAGCATCCCCGGTACGACTTGTTTTGAACAGAGAAATCCACCGAGCGTACAAACGCGCCACGCACCTTCAAACGCTTCGGGTGTGAGATCGGCGAAACTCCCCCAAGCAGCGTTCCCTGCATGATTCACAAGGATGTCCGGATCGCCGAGTTCTTCTCGAATGCGTGCGAAACTTGCTGCGACTTCCTCGGCTTCGGCAACATCTGTTGGGATGGGTATGGCTTTACGACCGGATTCTCCCAATCTTGTAGAGAGGTTTTTTATGTAGGCGGATGAGCGTGACAGGAGGGCTACGTCGCAGCCTTCCTCTACAAATTTACGGGCGAGAGCAGCCCCTAAGCCAGGTCCCACACCCGCAATAACTGCTATTTTTCCCATAGTGATTCCTTTTTATGCTATCGTGAAACTTAAAATTAAAAAGACCTTTCAACATCTTGACGACTGAAAGGAACCTGCGTGAGCAGGTTTCCGACCTGACCGCTAACCGTTATTCATGTCTAAGCGCATCAATCGGATGGAGTTTGGATGCCTTCCACGCTGGATATGCCCCAAAAAAGATGCCTACCAACGCGCTGACAACAAAGGAGACCATGCCGTATATCGGCGAGACAAGGGTTCGCCACTCCCAGAACGATGTCACCAATTCTGCACCACCGACGCCGACACCAATCCCAATGACACCTCCTATGACTGCAAGGC
>VXZL01000457.1 GCA_009845505.1 Candidatus Poribacteria bacterium
TCACTACTCCCATCACTGATCCCGTCCCTGATCCCGTCCCTGATCCCGTCCCTGATCCCGTCACTACAAATAACAACGACGGCAAGAATAGATGGGTAATTGAAATACACGGTTTCACCTTAGGTGAGCTTGGAACGAATACCTTTGATCTTGAAGCTTATTGTGAATCTATTACTATCACAGACGAGAACGGAAACACTTACGAGAAGGATAGGGTTTCACTGCTCCATGGTCATCCCGGCGATGATGATGGAATTCAAATGATATTTTATACAGATGCTGAAGAGTTAACAATTACAGAAGCGGAATGCGGGGACGACCCGGTAACATACACAATCCGGTAACATACAACCCATCGGACTGAATTCTGATTTTATGGTGGTATCCTCTTCGAGTGTTCCTTTGTCCCTAACACCAAAACACCCAAACACACCTTGCGAAAGAAAAGCATCTGTGATATGCTAACCTATATCGTACTTGGTATTTCTGCCGAAAAGGGGAACATTATGGCGGTTCAAATTGCAATTGTTGACTATGAAGAGGTCGTGGCAGGGAATATGGAAGTCTACCAGAAACCGATCAACGAACGGTGGAATCTCTAATTGTCTAAACAGGAACGCTCTCCAACAAAGCCTGCAGAGGAACGCCAGCCGGAGATTGAGAAACCAGTCGGATATTTTGAACTCATCCGCCGCAACCGCAACTTCCGCTGCCTCTGGGCAGGGCAGGTCGTTAGCCTACTCGGCGATTGGTTTAACCTCATCGCCTCTGCAATATTAATTGCTGACTTAACGGGGTCAGGACTCGCTCTGGGATTCTTGTTCACAATTCGGATGATCGCACCCTTTTTCATTGCCCCGATTGCCGGGATCTGTGCAGACCGATACAACCGGAAACACCTCTTAATCATTACTGACGTTGCCCGTGCCATCATTGTTTTCGGATTCCTTTTTGTTCAAGACGAAAGCCACGTCTGGCTGCTCTATGCCCTCACGGCACTTCTGTTTGCAGTCAGCGGCTTCTTCAGTCCTGCCCGGAGCGCGATCCTACCGGACATCACTTCTCCACAAGAACTCGGCACTGCCAATGCCCTCGGTGCTGCCACTTGGTCAGTCATGCTTGCTGTTGGTGCAATGATTGGCGGTTTAACAACCGGACTCTTTGGCAGCCAGACGGCTTTTATTCTTGATGGATTAACCTTTTTCGTTTCGGCCGCTTTTCTACTTCCAATTAGACTACCCGGACCACCGTCTGCCGTGCCAGGGACCCCGACCCGGGCAAAGTTAAGTGCCTTACGCTACATGTTCCAGCATCCCGATATTCTTTGTATCGCGATGCATAAAGCGGCAATAGCCCTCCTCCTCTCTTCAGGATTTCAGATTGTACAAATAGAAATCGCCAACAGTTACTTTGTCATCGGCGTTGGTGGCGCAATTAGTTTGGGTCTCATATATGGTGTAAACGGAGTCGGTAGCGGTCTTGGGCCCATTCTGGCGCGGCATTGGACCGGTGATCAAGATAGGCTCCTTCGGATAAGCATTAGCATCGGCTACCTGATTAGCGCAGTTGGGGTTCTTATTACTGCCCCTCTTTATAATCTCACAATTGTACTCATCGGTGGGTTCGTCCGGAGCATTGGCGGTGGGATTATATGGGTCTTTTCAACGCAGCTCCTCCTCCAGAATGCGCCGAATGAGATCCGGGGACGCATCTTCGGCACGGAATTTGCGCTTTTTACACTCATGGGAAGTGTCGCCACGGCGGTCGTCGGTGCCTTGTTAGATCAGTTTCACGTTCGTATCATTCTCGGGGGAATGGTAGTACTCCCCCTTATTCCAACGGTATTCTGGTTATTGTGGCAGGTCCGTTACAATCGAATCAAATCGGGATAGATATGTGTAGTCGTGGGGATCACTTATTCTTTCCATCGTTGGATGAGTTGCGTGTCTATCGCAAACTGATCTAAAATCTTTGTCACAACAAAATTAAACATATCATCCACGGTTTTCGGGAAGTGATATAATCCCGGCATCGCCGGTAAGATACATACCCCCATCCGAGATAACTTCAGCATGTTTTCGAGGTGAATAGAACTCAAAGGAGTCTCGCGTGGCACGAGTACAAGTTTGCGATTTTCCTTGATGCACACATCCGCAGCGCGCTGAATCAGATTCCTTGATATACCTGTTGCAATAGAGGCGATGCTCCCCATACTACACGGCACCACGATCATCCCTTCCGTACGAAAAGAACCACTCGCGATTGACGCACCAATATCCGATTCGTGATGGTAGATAACGCTCGGCGAGGATACGCCGATAAGCGATTCCAACTCGAAATTATCAGGGTCTATCTTAATTTGGAGTTCTTCCCACAAAGCGCGCACACCCGACGCAGAAATCGTCAGATGTACCTCTATATCCTCATGCTGCGTCAGTACTTCGAGCAATCGGACACCATAGATACCCGCGCTTGCCCCTGTTATCCCAACAATCAATCGTCTCAATTTTAATTCACTCCTCAGCGAAAATCACACAGTGTTAAGCAATCTCTGTATGTACCAGATGTAACTATTGTAACTGTTTTTTTCTAAAAAATCAAAGGTAAACCGTCTGTAGGCGAGCCACCAGAGGCATTCAATTCTCCAATAATTTCAATTAATCCAACTTGACAGAAAACTTCATAAGGGGTAAATTAAACGCAGAAACCAGTTCACTGAGGAAAACGATGAACATCGCTGATTTAGATACACCGACACTCGCTGCAGACCTGGATGTGCTTGAACGAAATATCCAAGGTATGGCAGCACATTGCCGTCAACTCGGCATTCCACTCCGCGTTCACACCAAAACGCACAAAGTGCCAGAGATTGCTAAATTACAAGTCGCTGCCGGTTCCCAAGGGATTACCTGTCAGAAATTAGGCGAGGCAGAGGTTATGGTGGATGCCGGACTTGACAACATCCTTATCCCCTATAACATCGTCGGCAAACCCAAACTCAGACGTTTAACCGCACTCGTGAAACGCGCACAAGTTACTGTCGCGCTTGATTCAGAAGAGACCGCAAACGGTATCTCTCAGCAAGCAACTGCTGATGGCTGCGTTGTGCCTGTTATTGTGGAGTTGGATACGGGAAGTGGTCGCTGTGGCGTGCAGTCACCGCAGGCAGCACAACATCTCGCGCGGAAGATTATGAAAATGGGCGGCATTGATTTCCAAGGCGTGATGACGTATCCAAGCAACCTCCGGGCAAAACCGTTTATTGCAGAGACGCTTGATCTCCTCGCTCATGACGGAATCCCTGTGAACATTATCAGTGGCGGCGGTACAGGTTCTGAAGCAGCATCGAAAGAACTCGGTTGTACCGAGACCCGTAGCGGCTCTTATGTCTACGAAGGCATGACTCGCGTCGGGAGATCAGGCATGCTGTCGCCGGAGCGGTGTGTCCTTCGCGTTATTGTGACCGTCGTCAGTACACCAACCCCGGAACGGATTATTATTGACGGCGGACAAAAGACGTTTGCCAGTTATCCGCCGACCCCTTATGGACATATCATTGAACATCCAGATGCCAAAATTTACGGTATGTCCGTTGAGCATGGACATGTGGATGTCAGTGAATGTTCACACCGATTTAAGGTCGGTGAGCAACTCTCCGTTATCCCACTGCACCAAGGGATGACGAGCAACCTTCACAATGAACTTGTAGGTATCCGAGACGGTAAAATTGAGGCAATTTGGCAGATCGCAGGCAGAGGCAAGGTTTCTTAAGCCACGGCACTCTTTACGGACAGTAGAGGTGAAATTATGATTCTACCGACACCCGAACAGCAGGAACAGTGGGAAGAAGAAGGGTATCTCGTCTTTGAAGACGCGATTCAAGGGGAAGATCTCAAAAGGCTTCAAACCGCCTTTGATTATTGGGCAGATGTATGCAAAGAGGAATGGTTGGATAGGGTTGAAGCCGGCGAAGCCGCAGCAACCTTTTACGACATCCCAAATCCGTTTGACAAGGACCCAATCTTCATAGATATTGTCGATTATCCGAGTTACTACGGTGCCTTGATGGATTTCACAGACCACGATCTGATTATATTGGCGCCGCAGGTTCGGACGGTAGCCCCTTGGCCCGTGAGTTATACCGGATGGCACCCAGATGTCGCACAGAGCAATCCGCTTCACATTAAGGTACAAATCTATGTGAACGATGTCCTTCCCGGATGCGGTGAATTCGCTTTTGTACCCCGTAGTCACAAACCAGGCGCGGGTCCCTATAAGCGTCCGCTTCACCAAGAGAGTATGCCCGGACATAAAACGTTCCCCGGTAAAGCAGGAACCGCAATCATGTTCAACTCGTACGGCTGGCACGTCTCAATGGATAACGCTTCGGATGTCCCTCGGAAATCGATCATACTGATTTATGAGAAACGGACACCCGAACGCGTCGCACCCGACCGGTTTGCATCCATCGCATCCTATTGCCAAACGCCAGAGCGTCGTAAATTGTTTAGTTTGGACGACTAAACGAAGGAGACCTGTTCTATGCCACGGATTGATGCACACCTGCACGTATTCGCGAAAGCCTCACCCGAATTTCCGCGTGAAACAAGTGATGTCTGGCCGGCGGAGCGTGAGGAACCCGTTGAGAAGTTATTAGGTGAGATGGAGCAAAACCAGATTGATCAGGCGGTTCTTGTCCAGATGGCTGGCACGAGTCTGGAGCAGCACCGTTACCTCTTACGATGCCTCAAAGATTATCCAAAACGGTTCTTGGGGATTGGGCTTATTCCACAAGACCATCCGAATCCTGCCGAACACATGGCGCGATTGACGGATGACACCGGCATTATTGGATTTCGGCTCTCGACATTTGGCGGCCCCCGTGATGTTTTCGCAAAAATGGAAGTCCGCGAATTTGAAACCTATCCTATCTGGGAATATGCTGCTGAACACGATTGTGTCCTCTGGCTCTATCCACAGGCGATTGAGGCGCACCTTCTTCCGTATCTAATACAAGCGTTTCCACAAGTGCGGATTGTGCTAAATCATCTCGGCATGACACCAGGCAAAGGTAAATTTAGTTGGGATGAACTCGGTCGTCCACAAATCCAAGTATCAAGTTACAACCTCGCTATGCACACCACATATCGTTTGGCGCGATTTGAAAATGTTAACGTGCATCTCTCTGGTCAGTACGCATTCAGTAAGGAAGGTTTTCCCTATCAAGATTCGGCGGGCTGGCACCGGAACTTGCTGAACGATTTCGGACCCAAACGATTGATGTGGGCAACCGATTTTCCATGGATCTTGGAGGATCCGGGTTACGATAAACTCACAACTGTTATCGAGAAACTCATGCCGAGTTTAACCGAGTCAGAGTTAGCAGACATTATGGGTGGAAACGCAAAACGAATCCTACGTTTCCCTGATCTGTAATTACTTTACCCCATGGTAGGCGAGGTTTCCTAACCTCGCCGGTTCATCTTGTCTCAGCAATCCTAAAATCTACTGTTATCCGCAATAGGAAATATTAATTTAATGCGTATACTCTGTGCGAATGTAGGAAGTACCTCGTTCAAATACCAAATTATTGATATGGAGACAACAGCTTCCCTTGTCAAGGGAGGCGTGGAACGAATCGGCAATTCACCATCAGCCTTTACGCATGCCGTGCCGGGCAAACCAGCCGTTGAAGGCGAGATAGATGCACCCACACATACCGGCGCAATTGCGCACGCAATTCGCCTAATCACCGACCCCGAAGTCGGATGCCTCGCAAATCTGGAGCAGCTCGATGGTGTCGGGTTCAAAACCATTCTCGCCAAAGGTTACTGGCGTTCAGCAAGGATTACTGAAGATGTGATAGCCGCGCTTGAAGCATCAACGCCACTCGCACCGATGCACAACCCTGCCTATATCGCCTCTATCCGTGCGTTTCAAGAACTCCTCTCCACAACCCCGCTCGTTGCTGTTTTTGAGACGTGGTTTCATCAGACGATTCCAGATTACGCCGCCGAATTCGGTGTGCCACGATTCTGGGTGGAAAAACACGACATTCGTCGATATGGCTACCACGGTGCCTCACATCGATATATCTCCGAACGCGTGCCGCAACTCCTCAGACGTGAATCGGGAGACGGACTCCGTATTATCTCCTGCCACCTCGGAGGCAGTTCGTCTCTCTGCGCTATCAAGGATGGAAAGTCTATTGATACGTCAATGGGGACCTCAACGCAATACGGGATGATTCAATCCACTCGATGCGGCGAGCTGGATGCCTTTGCTGTATTGTATCTGATGGACAAAGAGGGGTTCTCTACCGATGAAATCCGCCGTCAACTGATTGAGGACTCCGGTGTGAAGGGCATTTCCGGCACGAGTGGCGATATGCGAGATGTGGAGGAGGCAATAGAATCAGGGAACGATAAGGCGCGCCTTGCATTGGATACATACTGTTATGGCGTGAAAAAGTATATCGGCGCGTATATCGCCGCACTCGGTGGTGTCGATGTCATCGCTTTTGCGGGGGGGATTGGGGAGAAGGACCCAATAGCGCGTGCGAAGATTTGTGAGGGGTTAGAATGGTGCGGGATTCGCTTAGATCCCGTGAAAAACGAGCAGTGTACCGGAGAATCCGACCTCTCTGCCGACAATAGTCGTGCTAAGATTCTGGTTGTTTCCACAGACGAGGAATTCATCGTATCGCGTGAAACCGCCCGCTTACTAAGCTAACCCTATCAATCGCGGTAGGCGAGGTTTCCTAACCTCGCCGAGACAGAATGTCCAAGTAATTCAAAAATCCACCATAGT
>VXZL01000319.1 GCA_009845505.1 Candidatus Poribacteria bacterium
GGAAAATACCTGGTCCCGCTTTAATACGACGGGCAATAAATTGCCCTACTACGAAGGGGTGTTTGTTTTGAACTTAGAAATTATAAAAAAGTCTCGTCACTTACCAACTGCGTCAAGAAGTTCACTAAGTGCTCTTTTGACGAGCCCGACCGTCTCGGTATTTTGGTGATATTGATAGAGCTTGTCTACCAATCCTTCGACCGACTGTAATGCCCTCAGCTGCCTTTGAAACGGCTCTCTTTTGAGCAGCTGCACAAGATATAAACGATTGTCTGGATCGGTAACCGTTCCACCAATGAGCAGCATCGTAATCGGCTTTGCTAAGCCGCCCGTGAGTTTGTTTTCTCCATAAATATCAAGCGTATCAATCGCGGCTTGTTTCGGGTCTTTGTTTAATTCACTGGTAAGGATTTTCACAAGTGGGTCAACAGCAGCAGCATCCTGATGGACGGCGAGTGCTTTTACAAGTGATGCGACGACTTCGGAGTCATCGTCTTCCAATCCTGCAATGAGTACCTTCGTTGATATGTCTGCAATATCTACCATGGCTTTCGCGGCGGCGCGTCGGACAGCAACATCGCTATGATTTAAGCCGTCGATGATGGCTTGCTTGTATGTGGCCTCACCGAGTTGATAGAGCGTTGTGTTAATCTCCATCGCCAAGGCAGCATCATCCGTCTGACTTTGCAGGGTTTTTAACGCGTCTATACTTTTCGCGTCATTGATTTCAGATAGCACCTGTACCAACTTAATCTTAAGAGCAGGCGGGGTCATTTCATCAGTGAGTTTGGCTAAAATTAAATCAAGACCGCCAGAGCCGATCTGGACGAGCATCTCTGTAAAATTTTCGTGAAGTGCGGGATATCTTCCCTTCGCGAGACTCTCGAGAATTATTGTCGATACTTCGGGTCCCTTATCCACAAGTGCCTGTAAACCGGCTTTCTGTACGCGTGAGGGTGTGCTGAGAATTTGCAGGATCTGTCTCATTTCAGCATCGGTCAGTTCTTGTATGCGTTGCGTTCGTTGATTCTTGAATTTGGCTTCAACCCCAAGGCTGGCAGCGTCTCCGGTAGCAAGTCCATAAGAATAAGCAATAACAAGTAAGGCGCGCGGTTCGAGTTTATTTACCTCTTCCTGCTCCGCTTTTTCAAGCAATTCAACGGCTTCCAAGGCGTTCCCGCTATCAATCAATTTACTTCTGCCGACAGATAGGTTGCTCGGTCCCCTCTGTTTTGTTTCGCAACCGAAACTCGCAAGCAGTAGGACAACCAGTGGAATAATTATAACCTTTTTCATTACGTTCTGTTTTCCTCCTGAAAATGTTTTTTATTCAAGCAATCGTCTTAATATAGGAATTAGCGTGTTGCAATGTCAAGTTATAAGGGGCAGACTACAACACTACATTAGGAAAAACATCTCTATAACAATACCACAAAATTTTGAAAAAGTCAAGCGTATATTTTTTGGAAAGTCAGAAAGGATTGCTATGCTGATTGGAAAAGGGTGTTGACGTGCTGTTAAATTCAGGTTATACTTTTTGGTATCTTTGTAACAAACAAATAGGAGGCGCGCCGGCAGCCTATTCCTGTCGGAAGCAACTACCATGAAAAAACACCTCTCCAAACTCGAAAATATAACACGGTGGTCTACATTCATCTTATCGCTCATCTGTTCAGTGCTGATACAGACTTCGACACAAGCCCAACTGATGCCTCCAGAAGAAGTCCTTGGGTTTCAGGTCGGTGCCGACTATCAGGTAGCAGGATGGCAGACGGTTTCTGATTACATGCGGCATGTCGCTGAGAACTCGGATCGGATTCTATTAGAAGCACTCGGGAAAACGACAGAAGGCAATGACTTTCTCATGTTACTGATTTCCGCGCCGGAAAATCTGGAGAACCTGGCACGTTATCAAGCGATTCAGACACAGATCGCATTGCCACGCGCGGCGATAACAGCAGACGATCGATCGGAATTAGATGCGTTGGCGCAAGCGGGTAAAGCGGTAGTGCTGATTAACTGTAATCTGCATTCGACAGAGATTGCCTCATCACAAATGTCAATGGAATTTGCGTATGAATTTGCGACCACGGACAGTCCACACATTCAGAAAATTCTTGAAAATGTGATAATTCTGCTCATCCCATCGGCTAACCCTGACGGTCTGGATATTGTCGTGGATTGGTATAACCGCACGGTCAGGACCCCCTATGAAGGTTCAGAAATCCCGTGGTTGTATCACAGATACACGGGCCACGATAACAACCGAGATTGGTTCATGCTAACACAGATAGAAACGCAACTCCTCACGCGCGTGCTTTATGAAGAATGGTTTCCCGAAGTCGTCTACGACGTACATGAGATGAGTTATCGCGGGCCTCGATTTGTAATTCCGCCGTATTTTGAACCCGTTAACCCGAATATCCCGCCACTTCTACAACGAACGCTTTCGCTAATTGGCGCGCAGCTGGCGTTCGATTTAACAAGTGACGGGTTTACAGGTGTGCTTTCAAGTGCTGTCTACGATACATGGTGGCACGGCGGATTTCGGACAGTCCCGTATCGCCATAACATGGTAGGGATTTTGACAGAAGCGGCACGCGTGGAGATAGCGACCCCAATCTTCCAACCGCATCACACTTTAAGAGGATACCGACGCGGCCTGGACGCATACACACTCCGCACGAATTTTCCAGAACCGTGGCCCGGGGGATGGTGGCGGCTGCGAAACATTGTAGAATACGAGAAGGCAGCAGCACTGTCAATTCTTGATTTCGTGGCTGAGCATCGGGTGATGCTGAAGACTAACTTTTACAAGATGGGACTCAACGCGAGAGCAAAAGGAGAAAACGAACCACCTCGGGCGTTTCTCATTCCGACGCAGCAGCGCGACATTCACACAACTCTTAAGATGTTAGACATTTTGCAACGCGGGGGTGTAGAGATTCATCAAGCAAACGCACCCTTTACGGCAGATGGTGTAGCATACCCCGCGGAAACTTACGTTGTTTTAATGTCGCAACCGTTTCGGGCACACGCGAAGGACCTGCTTGAAGTTCAACGCTATCCAGAACGCCGTCCGTCGCCGGAATCGCCCCCGGAACGTCCGTATGATATCGCCGGATGGACACTACCTTTACAGATGGGGGTCCGAACAATCTCAGTTGTGCATCCCTTTGAAGCAGATTTAAGTCCAGTTCCTGTGTTGACACAAGTGGAAGGTCGTCTGGAGGGTGTCCCGGAGCCGAAAGGTTACCTGTTGGAGAATCGAACGAACACTGAAGCGATTGTCCTCAACCGCCTATTTAATGCGAAATTAGAAGATAATAGCCCGAAGTATACGCTCTATCGAGCAGATCGGGAAATAAACAGTGGCGGTAAAATATTTCCGCGTGGGAGTATCTTGATTAGAACGACATCACCACCCGTACAAGAGATGGAGACAATGGAAGCACTCGCGGCGGCGTTCGGCATTCATATTTATGCAGATGAATCTATTGATGAAAAGACATTCGATCGGTCGTTCTCAAAGGTGACGGCGCCGCGCTTAGGACTCTATAAGCCGTGGACGGCAAACATGGATGAAGGGTGGACACGCTGGGTTTTAGATACGCACGAATTCACCTACAGTAGCCTCACGAATGCAGAAATTCAGGCAGGACATTTGGTGGATCGCTACGATGCGATCATTTTGCCGGATCTCGGTGCTTCCGGCATTCTCAACGGACATGCAACCGGAAAATTACCGCCGGAATACGTCGGGGGTATAGGCACAGAAGGGTTAGCGAACCTGCGCGCGTTTGTAGAGGACGGCGGCACGCTTATCTGTCTAAATCGTGCGACAGAACTTCCCTTGGAATACTTTGGGTTGAGTGAGAAGGGCATTGTCAATGTGGTCAAAAAAGCAAATCAACCGAAAGAAGACGCTTTTTTCTGTCCGGGTTCGCTCCTGCGCGTCCGTATAGATACAAGGCATCCGATAGGGTATGGGCTGGATCGGGATATGGCGATCTTCTTTAAATCGGGACCGGTTTTTGACGGTGTGCGCGGGGATGTGAAAGCCATAGCCACGTATCCAGAATTCAGTCCACTAATGAGTGGGTGGCTTGAAGGTGAAAAACGGATTCGGCAGAAAACTGCACTGCTGGAAACATCGCTTGGAGATGGGCGTGTGGTCCTCTTTGGTTTCAAACCGCAGCATCGGGGACAGTCTTATGGGACTTTTAAGCTGCTTTTCAACGCGATTTACTATAGCGGTCAGTAGTCAGCAGTCAGTAAAGAGCCATTTGAGGCGAAGCAACGTTTACTGGCTGCTAATAGCAGACAGGGAATAAAAAGGAAAACAAAATGTCAGAAACACAACAGAATCAATCAAAACTGCTATCCGCCCAACCCACACTCTTAACGGCTGAGGATCTGTGGAAACAGCCTGATGATGGCTATCGGTATGAATTGGTGAAAGGAGTCATACGTAGAATGCCACCCGCTGGATTTGAACACGGGATCCGATCGGCTAAAATTGGAAGACATCTCGACGCGTACGTTGAAAGACATCAATTAGGCTATGTGTGTGGTGCCGAAACAGGATTTAAAATTGCCCAAAATCCAGACACTGTGCGTGCCCCAGATGCCGCGTTTGTGCGTCAAGCCACAGTTGATGAGCGGGGTATTTCAAAAGGATATTGGGAAGGTGCCCCCGATCTTGCGGTTGAAGTCACCTCTCCAGGTGACACCTACACGGAGGTCGCAGAAAAGGTAGACGCATGGTTAAATGCGGGGTGTGCGATGGTGTGGGTTATCAATCCGCGCCGAGAAACAGTGGAAGTGTACCGTTCCCCTGACGATATTATTGTTTTGCGTGGAGACGACATCCTTGAGGGTGGTGATGTGATTGAAGGGTTTCAGTGTTACGTCCGAGATCTATTCGTTTAAAGGTCGTCAGTCACAGGCTATCAGTTCTCAGTTAAAAAGGGACTAAGGAATCAATGAATTCATTATTTTAAGTTCCTTTCCAAATTGTGCGTAAGTTTAACCACCTTGCAGGACAAAGATCTCAGTGTCTTCACGCAATATGCAGATACTGGTTTTCTTTCACTAAGTCCACAACTTGATTTGCAAAATCATCACGACCCATCAAGTCAGAAATTTTAACGGCTATTTGGTTAGCACGTCTTTCATGGTCAATACTGTTGACAAATTCCAAAATATCTGCGCGAGTTTCTTCTGCTGCGATATCAAGTGCTTTATTAGCACCAAATGCCTTTATCATTTCTAATAAATCGGAATCCGATTTGTCTACCAACTCAGTGTCATGCTCCATAATAAAGCCCGTGGCGACACGCAATGCAAGTGGGGACAGGGCTGCAGCTATTTTTTCCTTATGGATTCTCTCCTTTCTTTCTCTCCAGAGTCTTTCCGCCATCATAATCCCAGACATTACAAATCCTCCCGTTTCTATGAAAAGTGTTGATAACAGTAGAAAAAGCGGAATTAAAGCACTTACGTTGAGTAAAGTGAATTGTAACGATTTCTTTTCGTCTATCCATAGCCAATATGGGGCAATCATTACTGCCGCAAGCCATATTGCTACAGGCATCCACTTCTTTATGATTTCTCTCGCGTTCCCACTATCTTCTTTAGCCATTTACTTAGGTGTTCATTTCTAACGATTACAACTCAGTGGGCATCCCACCAGCGTTTTCACTCAATATGTGTAGCGTCCAGAGTGCATGCACACAATCTCACAGGCAACAAGTTTCTTGTGATGAAGTCGCTGAGAGGTATTTTAACATTCCCAACATATTCTGTCAAGAGAACTTAACATATTTTGTCAAACGAAAATAAAAACCCACCTACATCCCTCCACTGAAGTAGCGATTTTTGGTGGGAAGATTTGATAAGCGTTTCTGTAAACGTTATTCCTGATTAAAATTATCACCCGAATTGTTATTGACTTCTTGTCTATAAGCGTCCAATTTGCGGTGTAGGGTTCGGACTCCGATGTCAAGAATTTTTGCCGCTTCTGTCTTATTTCCATCCGTTTCCGCGAGCGTTTTCTGGATAGCTGCGCGTTCAATTTCTGCCATTGTCATGCCTACCTTGCCAATAACTTCCTCATCATATACAGCCACGGGTTTGCTGTCTGTCCTTTTTGTGCCTTCTTGTGGTTCCATAGGATTAACGATAGGTAAGATTCCATCCTGATTGCGATTCTCAAGCACCTTAGTAATTGTCGAAAGTACGTCCAATGTTTTTCTGAGTATGTCGGCTGCGTCATCAGCCTCGTTAATCTGCATCCAACTGGTATCCTCATCAGGAATTAAGGATGGCATATCATCCCTTGCGGCAGCGGTTGGATCCAGCGATCGGATTGCGGAGAAGATAAGCCCGATAATTGTCTTGTAGACCGCTATATTTTCTGTGGTAATGGCACTGGTGGCGGGGTCCACGACTTGTAAAGATGTCCCAGATTGATTAGGAAACCCGACTTCTCCAGAGATTTCGGTGCCGACCACCTGCGTAGGTGCGAGTTGCGTGCCTGACACTTGAACAGGCAGTGCCGTAATCTGTTCGGATTCTGAATCTATTGGAAAATCTTTAAGTTGGAGCTCATCAGTTGTCGCCACAATGATAGCAGACTCAATGGCATTTCTGAGTTGCCGGACGTTACCGTGCCAATTTGCATTTTGGAGATAACTGAGCACTTCCGGTGCTATGCCGGTAACCGTTTTTCCGTGGTCTTCACTTAATTCAGAAATAAACGCATCAACAAAGAGCGGAATATCCTCGCGTCGGTCGCGCAGCGGT
>VXZL01000659.1 GCA_009845505.1 Candidatus Poribacteria bacterium
GGAGGCACGAAATTGAGAAACAAGAAGCACACGTCTTTAGACGTTGTGAGTATCAGGATACTCGGCATTGATACCTCATGTGATGAAACCGCCGCTGCAGTTGTTGCTGATGGCAAGGAAGTCCTCTCTAACGTCGTTGCCTCACAAGTTGAGGCGCACCAAGAATACGGCGGCATTGTCCCAGAACTCGCATCGCGTAAACACATCGAAGCCATTAACTACATTGTTCATCGGGCGTTGGCAGAAGCAGGTGTCACATTTAAAGATTTAGAAGCGATAGCAGTGACAAACCGCCCCGGCTTAATTGGCGCATTGTTGGTCGGGGTTGCAGCGGCAAAGAGTCTCGCCTATTGCCACAACCTACCCCTGCTCGGTATTAATCATATAGAAGGACATATCTACGCCAATCAGATGGTGCATGATACGCTTCCGTTTCCACATATCTGCCTCACAGTTTCTGGCGGGCATACCCTACTGGTGGAAGTTCACGAGGGATGGCGATACGAGGTATTGGGAAGCACGCAAGACGATGCTGCCGGTGAAGTCTACGACAAGGTGGCGAAGTATCTCGGACTCGGCTTTCCGGGGGGTAAGGTCATTGATGACCTCGCGCAAAAAGGGGACCCGACGACGATAAAATTCCCCAGACCGTTGCGAAGTAGTGGAGACTACCAATTTAGTTTTAGCGGGATCAAAACCTCAGTACGTTATTTTGTAGAGAAGGCACGACGCGCCGGCGTGCTTGTTGAAGATGGACAAGAGGATGCTAAGGATATAAGTCCTGATATGGTGACCATTGAGGACATCGCTGCCAGTTTTCAGGCTGCTGTTGTTGATGTGCTTGTTTACAAGTCAGTCCGTGCGGCGAAATCCACAGGTGCGAGAGCAATAACGTTAACCGGTGGCGTTGCCGCAAACAGTCAGCTTCGCATTTCACTGAAGACTGCTGCCGCGGAGATCGGTGCCGAAGTCTATTACCCACCCATGAATCTGTGTACAGATAATGGAGCGATGATTGCAGGGATCGCTTATCAGAAATATCAGCAAGGACTGCGGGACGGGCTTTCTCTGAATGCTACGCCGAACGGTGCCATTAAGTAAGTAGGAAAAACAAACCACGCACGCTGCGCCAACCTAGTGTTCTGTCACATCTAAACTGAGAGGCAGTTTGTAGTAGGGCAATTCATTGCCCGTTCCTGACGTGCGATAAATCGCACTACTACGAACCGGGGTTTCCCCATCATTTGAAGGTTGACAGACTACTAGCTGCGAATTAACCCAAAACCTGTCCGAAACGTAGTAGAGGACAGCCCAGGAGTACATAGTTAAAAATGGAAGCTGATGTGTGTTTTGAAGCCGTCCAATGTCTGAAATCAGGGGGTATTATCGCCATTCCGACCGATACGGTCTACGGCTTGGCAGCGGATCCGTTTAATCCCGATGCTGTGCAAAGACTCTACACTGTGAAGGGACGCCCCGATGGGAAACCAATCCCGCTTGTTCTCAGTTCGGTTGCCGATGTTCACCGTGTTTCCCAGAACTTACCCGAATTCTACTTTCATCTCACAGATCGCTTTTGGCCCGGTGGTTTGACTATCGTCATTGAGGCAAAGGATCTGCTTCCGGTGTTGACGGCGGGTGGTAACACTGTTGGGGTACGTATTCCTGACAATCCGCTGCTTCTGCAAATCCTCCGCACGTTTGGCGGTCCCGCGGCGATAACAAGCGCGAACCTTTCCGGCGAACCACCAGCCACCTCCCCTGAAGAAATCGGTGAAGAACTCGCATCACGAATTGATATGATAGTTGATGGCGGCAAGACACCGGGACCCGTTCCATCTACAGTCTACGATATTTCTGTCTCACCGCCCGTCATCCGAAGACACGGCGTGATCTCGGAAGAAACACTCACTCAGGAGTTCGCGTGCTACAACAAGCCTTAAAACAGCTCCTTCAATTCTTAGCCACTCCAACGGGACAGTGGGTACTCCTCGGCTTAATTAGTTTTGTAGTATTGGCGATCCTTTATAATAAGAAAAAACAAATTCCGGGTTTGACGGTAGAGGTTATCCCTGAAGATACATGGTTTATCAACCGGGACGACAACCATCGTCTTGCCATCATTGTGTCTTTACATCTGACGAACAAATCGAGCGCGCCCATTCGGATTCGGAGGTGTAAGCTGAGCGGTTATTCACCCAAACCCCCGCCTGAAAAATTGCTTTTGCAGGGACACGATACAACTGTTGAACTTACGTATCCGACGCACGATCTTTTTGTTGACGTAGGTGGACATCCTGCTGAACACACTTCGGAGTATGTCCTTAACCCTTACACTGAACAGCGCATGTGGGTCTTCTATCGCTCTGGCATTGTGACAATGACAAATATGCTCCGCGCACCGATTGTCCTTAGAGATATAAACGGGAAGCGGAAGTCTATCCAAATTGCAGTGCCTCGCAATATGGACCAGATTCAACTTTATCGCGAGGCAGCAATGCGTTGGTAATTTAGGCAAGTTCGCTCATCTTGACGGATCTACCACCCGCTTCTGCGGACATGTCTGCAGCGAAGACAACCCGATGTGACTCAAATGCCGTGTCGAAATCAGTCAACGGCATCGGGTCGTTTTTCCCAATGCTATCTACAAATGCTTGGAATTGTGGTTCGTATGGATGGTCGCTGACATCTCCTGAGTCGATGAGTGACGTTTCAAGTGTACTCCACTTACTCTTATCCATCCCTTTGAGTTTTGCTGAGTAGATGCGGTTATCAAGCAAACTTCCTTCACTGCCGACGAGGTGGATGTGGAAGTAGTAGGGTTGTAAGCAATCGACACAGGAGGTGACTTTTCCAATCTTTCCGTCCCCTTCAAACTTGAGAAGACTGACGCTTGTTGTCTTATATTCGTAGGGTTGGAAAGCTGCACCAGTAGATTGTGTATGATAACTGGTTACCTCTTCCACTGTTCCATCCATAAAGAAGAGAAGCGCGTCAAGGGCATGACATCCGGCTGTCAGTAAAGTGCTGCCCCCAAAATCTTTTTTGATGTTCCATTCGTATTGCCCGTACCAAGGTCCAATGCCGTGGTAATAATCGACTTCTGCGTAGTGAAGATCACCGAGTAGACCGTTATCGATAACAGAACGGATCATTGTGAAATGCGCGCTATATCGGCACTCAAAACAGACACAAACGTTGACGCCTGCACTTTTGACGGCATCACGGATGGCTTTCGCCTCGTCATAAGTAAGGCAAATCGGCTTTTCTATGATAAGATGTTTTCCCGCCTGCGCAGCAGCGATAGCTTGTTCGGCATGAAATGGATGTGGTGTGCAAATATCAATAATATGTACGTCCGGATCTGCGAGCATTTTATCAAAATCCGTATAGGCTTTCAGCGGGGTCCCGTATGTTTCTGCTAATACAGATTCGTCATGTTCCCGGCGTGAACAGATAGCTGTAACATCTGCCCCTGTGACGTTTTTGAAAGTCTCGATGTGGGCACCGGCTACCCAACCGAGTCCGACGATTCCAACATTTAAATTACCCATTTCTAGCTCCTTTGAATCCGATAGATACTGCTGGGACGTGGCTTAGCAAGCCTATATTGAAGAGTCCAAGCGGTTACAAGTAAGTGAATATATTATATCACAGGTGCGGATTTTTAGGGAAAAAATGATTGATATAATTTTCGTTTTCGTGTATAATTAAACATAGGAAAATGGTTTCTCTGTTTTACAAAATCGGTTATGGAAGACCTATGTCTCATTTAAGAGTTTAAATCTAAAAGTAACCCTAAACCCTCTTCCTATTAGATCCAACAAATTTCTTGACGTGAAAAGCAAAAAGTGCTATAATATACGAGAAGTGTAAGGCAACGCTTTTTTTCGCGTAAATGGACAACGTAAAAGCCTCTCAACGCTGCTCTTAGGTGCCGTTTCTGAGACTATCTTATCCGTTCTGCTCGCAATGAAGGAGACAATTCCGATGGAGACCAAAATCTCCGATGTCTTCCCCCAAAAGTTTACAAAAGAAGGGCTAACTTTTGACGATGTTTTACTGATTCCATCTGAATCGGATGTGTTGCCGGATCAAGTGGATACGAGTACGCAATTAACGCAAAATCTTCGGTTAAACATTCCTATCTGTAGTGCACCTATGGATACTGTCACTGAATCTGCCCTTGCTATTGCGATTGCACGCGAGGGAGGCATCGGGATAATTCATTATAACTGCACTATTGATGAACAGGTGTCTGAAGTTGATCGGGTAAAACGTTCGGAAAGTGGAATGATTACCGCACCAATTACGCTAACACAGGATAAGACGATTCGTGATGCCCTTGAAGTAACGGCGCGTTATCGTATTGGCGGAGTCCCTATTGTTACTGAAGATGGGTGCCTCGTTGGACTCATTACCAATCGTGATCTGAAGTATGAAGATAATCTTTCGCTACCAGTAACTGCTCGGATGACTCCCGGCGATAAATTGATTACCGCAGCACCCGGTATTACGCTTGATAAAGCGAAGGAGATACTTCACAGATCTCGAAAGGAAAAACTACCCATTGTAGATGAGGATCTTAAACTCTGTGGTTTGATTACTATCAAGGATATTGATAAGATCCAGATGTTTCCACAAGCCTGTAAAGACGATGCGGGCCGGTTACGGGTCGGTGCTGCTGTTGTACCGACAACGCCTCTGGAAGATATTGATCGGTTAGTCGAGACTGGTGTAGATGTGCTCGTGTTGGATACGGCACACGGGCATTCCAAAAATGTAATCCGTTCGACAGAATACATTAAGTCGCATTTCCCGAGTGTCGAACTTGTTTCTGGGAATGTTGTGACACCTGAAGGCACACGAAGTCTCATCGATGCTGGTGCAGATGCAGTCAAGGTAGGTGTTGGTCCTGGCTCTATTTGTACAACCCGTGTAGTTGCAGGAGTGAGTATCCCCCAAATTACGGCAATTTACGACTGTGCGCAGGAAGCTGATAAAGCAGGGGTGCCGATTATTGCCGATGGGGGGATTCGTTACTCTGGAGACATCGCGAAAGCTATTGGAGCAGGCGCAAGTTCCGTTATGATTGGCAGTTTACTCGCCGGAACGGATGAGAGCCCGGGCGATACAGTTATCTATCAGGGTAGAACCTATAAGATGCATCGCGGAATGGGGTCATTAGGAGCGCTGCGGAAACGGATGACCCGTGCCCCAGAAGAAAGTTCGGAGGACATTTCTAAACTTGTGCCTCGTGGGATTGAAGGGCGTGTTCCGCACAAAGGAAAACTGAGTAATTTCGTCTATCAATTGGTCGGTGGTATTCGTTCCGCTATGGGGTATTGTGGAACCCCAGATATTGAAGCGTTGCGTAGCGATAGCCAATTTGTCCGGATGTCAAGCAGTGGATACCGCGAAAGCCATCCGCACGATATTGATATCACTGAAGAAGCACCGAATTACACAGTAGCGGGTCTTACCACATAACTGTTTTTTAGATATGCTTTTCACGGTGCCTTTTGTGATAGCATATATCTATATAATAGGATACGCACAACTCATAATTCCTTAAAATACGGAAAGGAAGCTGAAGATTTATGAAAGTTAGCGAAGAGATGTCTTTTTGGGATAGACTCTATATCCCAGCGTTGATTAAGGGGATGTTTACGACGTTAAAACATATCCCTAAGAAGAAATTAACCTACCAATATCCTGAAGATCCGAGGAGTGTGGATGAACGCAATGAACGCTATCGCGGCATTCACAAACTAACGACGACCGAGAAGGATGAAATTAAGTGTGTCGCCTGTTTTTTGTGCGCGACCGCTTGCCCTGCCGACTGTATTACTATCCAAGCAGCACCCGCCCCCGAAGGTTGGACGACCAAGGAAGGTTATCAGCGCGAGAAGTATCCCGATGTCTTTGAAATCAATATGCTCCGTTGCATCTTTTGTGGATATTGTGTTGAGGCTTGCCCTGAGGACGCGATTCGGATGACAGGCTTAACGCTTCCGCAGTACTTCCGTGAACGTCAAAAAGAGGGTGAAAGTCTTGGAAGTTCCCGCAGTGATTTCATTTTTGATCGCGATATGCTTGTTGCAAACAACGACATTCCGCAAGAAGGGCTGAGTGTTGAAGCACGATAAGGTATCGTTTGAGACAATTGATGGCACCAGTGTACACTCCCTTTCCGAATAAAAAGTATAGCATTATCTATGCAGATCCGCCGTGGGACTACAAGGGACAACTGCAACATACAGGGAGTGGTGGGAAGGATAGTGGGGGCGCAATTCGACATTATCCGACGCTGCCAGTGTCAGAAATGGAGGCGTGGGATATCGCAGCAATCAGTGAAGAGAATTGTCTGCTTTTTATGTGGAGTTCATCCCCGCATCTGGATCAGGCGATTCGGCTCGGTAAGGCATGGGGCTTCCGATGGGCAACTGTTGCTTTTGTGTGGGATAAGGAGCGTGTGAATCCGGGTTTCTATACGATGAGCCAGTGTGAATTATGCCTCGTTTTCAAACGCGGGAATATTCCGCAACCTCGAGGTGCCAGAAACATCAGGCAACTTGTTAAGGCAAAACGGACGCGCCATTCTGAAAAACCTGATGTCGTGCGTCAAGGGATTGAGGAAATGTTTCCCTGTCAGTGTAAGATCGAATTGTTTGCACGAAGACGGTACGAAGGCTGGGACGCTTGGGGACTTGAGATACCATTAACTCATAACTAACAACTGATAACTTTTTTATTGCCTAAGTTTATTTGAAAGGCAGATGATTGAATCGACCCAATGCAAGGA
>VXZL01000488.1 GCA_009845505.1 Candidatus Poribacteria bacterium
CTTTCTGACTAATTCAAGAGAAAACGTAAAACTTAAGAGCTGTTTGGTTTTCAAAAGGAAAAGTATTTTTTCCTTGACAAACTGTGTCTGCTAATTGTATTTTAATTAAACTTGCAGTTTGGTTCACAAGCGACGCGATGACGCGCTACCGTCAAATTCGCGTGTTTTGGTTAGCTGATGTATGCGCTTTCTGAGAGCACTTGTGAAATCGAACCGCTATGCTTTCGTATAGCGGTGATACCAGAAATAGGGATCGCTTATGACTAACATGCCGAGGCTCGTCGTTGAAGTCTTTGAACATGTGAATTTTCAAGGACGCAAAGTAACGCTCATTGAATCGGTGCCAAATACAGGCGAAATCGGGGCACAAGACATTATCTCCTCGATCAAAATCTATAAGGGCCCTGGGTTCAACGCGTCTCCAAACTATAAAGCTATCTTCCATGAGCATGAAGACTATAAGGGTCGCCGGTTGGTACTTCCACCCGGATTTTATCCGAATATCCACGATATCCCCTACAATTTCGGGGACGCAATCACGGCTATCAGTTTTAGTCCATCAGCGCATCCAACACCGCCTGAATATGGGGCTGTCCCAGTTATCATCGAAGTGTTTCGTAATGTAGACTATAGCGGACAGCGGAGTGTTATCATGCGCGATGTCAGTTCAATGTTTGACATCGGTATGAATGATACGGTCTCCTCCATTCGTATCCAGCGCGGCCCGAGTTTTCCATTCAGCGGATGTCATGTTGTTTTTTATGAACACGTCAATTTTGAAGGACGTCGTTTGAATCTGAATTTAAGTTCACGAGAATTCCAGTTAGCACTTCGCAATCTTAGGGATCTTCCACATTCGCAGTCATTTTCAGATATTATTTCCTCTATAAAGATTGTTCCATTAGGTGTATTCCGAGTCTTGGTTGTTGTTGGCGATAATAGATCGGGCGAGCCAGCAGTGTTAGAATCGCTTACCACAATCGAAGGATTAGAATTCCAATTCACTACTGTGCATATCAACGATAATCCTGACAATCATGGGGATGCCAATAATGCCGTCAAACTTTCAAGCATTGTGCTTTCAGATTATGATATCGTCTGGTTTACCTGGTTCGCAACCGGACACGACGGTGAATATTTCCTTGAAGATGCTGATCAGGCGATTCAAGACTTTGTTCGTAAGGGTGGGATCGTCTGGGCTTCCGCAATGGATAATAATATCATACCGCCCGATGGAGTCCATACTACTGAACCGCAATGGCGTGGAGACTGGCTTCCTGTTGATCGACACCCGATACATGTTACGAACTCTAACGATAGCAATGTGCGGGTTACGGATGACGGGCAGAAAACCGGCATGTTTACTTGGCCCCATAAGGTTAATGTTGATACGCTCGTAACCGACGATCACTGGGTGACAAACGACAGAAGCTATCGGAAATTAGCAGTCAGAGAGGATAACGGGGACGCTGTGAGTCTACAGTTACAGTGGGGCGAAGGCTATTATGTCACTTTTGCTGTGGACACTCGCGATGCATATCGCACAACAATAGCGAAACCTCTTATTGAAAATACTTTGTGCTACTTAGCGAATCTCGCATGGCAGACTTCTCCGCGTCAACCGCTCAAGGGGCGTTACCGGACGCACCTCAGCAGCGATACAATCTTCCGGTGAAAATTTGTAGGCACGCTCGCACAAGACACACTAGTGCCTCTGTTCTATTCTATACATTATAGGAGAATTGAATGCGTTTCATTGCTGTTATTGTCTTCTTGATCGCCGTAGCCATTGCTGTTGGATGGTTTGCCTTCAAAAATCTCGACAGTTTTGGGCAGAGCGGAGTGATGCGTATACTCGGATTTACGCTACTCGTCCTGCTCGCTATCTTGGCGGCATTTGTTGCTATGGTCATCCGATACCGGATACCTAAAGCTGATGTCGCACTCGTACGGACGGGTGGTTCCAAAGAGAAAATCAGTATTACCGGCGGTCTCTGGGTTAACACTATCATCCATGAAATCAAGGAAATTTCTCTTAATACCATGCGAATTGAGGCGATCCGTGAGGGACCAGAGGCGTTGATTACCTATGATTTCAACCGGGGTGATGTAGAAGTCGTTTTCTATCTTAAAGTTGAACCGAATCAAACCGATATTTTGCGCGCAGCTCAGGCACTTGGTGATAAATCTATGACCCCTGAAACTGTCCGTGAATTGATTGAACCTAAACTTGAAGGTGCTTTACGGAGCGTCGCCGCCGAAAGCGAAATCCAAGATCTCCTCCAGAAACGTCAAGAGTTTGGGGATAAAGTTCAAGCAGCATGCGGCGAGGACTTGCAGATCCAAAACGGTTTGACGCTTGAGACTGTTTCGATTATCCGAGTAGATCAAACGCCTGTTGAAACGCTGGACGCTGAAAACCGGTTTGATGCTGTCGGTATTCGTGAAATTACCGAAATTACAGCCGAGCAGGAACGAGAAAAAGAACGTATCGTTCAGGAAAAAGAGGTCGCTATCGTTCAAATTGAAGTTGATGCCCGTATCCAAAAACTTGAAGCAGAACAGGAACAGGCATGGGCTGAATCCGACCAACAAAAGAACATCGCTATCTATGCCGCTGAACGAGAAGCGGAAACTCTCAAATTCCAATTTGAGATGGAACAGGGTGTCCAAGAGCGCGAATACGAGATGAAGCAAGAAGTGGAGCGCGCCCGTATCACCCAAGAACAGATTGTCCAAGAACGCGAAATTGAGATGAATCGCGACATCCAAGTCGCTCAAGTCCAACAAGAGCAAGTCGTCCAAGAACGTGAAATTGAGAAAAATCTCATCGTCGAAACACAACAGATTGAGCAGTCGAAAGTTGTACAACTTGCCGAAATCCAACAACATCTTACCGTCCAGATGCAAAAAATTGAACAGGAACAGACGATTGCTGTTCGTGAGATAGAGAAGGAACTGGCGGTAGAGAAGGCGCGTATTGCCCAAGAAGAGGGTGTGTCTTTACGAGATATCGAGCGCGAATTAGCGGTGCAGACGGCGCGCTTCAGTCAAGAGCAACAAGTTCAACAGCGTGAGATTGAGAAGAATCTCGTCGTGGAAACCGCACAGATTGACCAGATGCGACAAGTTGAACTCGCTGAGATTGCGAAAGTGTTGGCGGTCGAAGTGACACGCATTGCTCAGGAACAACAGGTATCAATCCGGGACATTGAAAAGGAACTCATGGTAGAAAAGGCGCGTATTGCCCAAGAAGAGGGCGTGTCTTTACGAGATATCGAGCGCGACCTGCTGGTGCAGACGACCCGCTTCGGTCAAGAGCAACAGGTTCAGCAGCGTGAGATTGAGAAGAATCTCGTCGTGGAAACCGCACAGATTGATCAGATGCGACAAGTTGAACTCGCTGAGATTGCGAAAGTGTTGGCGGTCGAGGTGACACGTATCGCACAAGAACAACAAGTAGAAATTCGTGATGTTGAAAAGGAACTCATGGTAGAGAAGGCACGTATTGCCCAAGAAGAGGGTGTGTCTTTACGCGATATCGAGCGCGACCTGCTGGTGCAGACGACCCGCTTCGGTCAAGAGCAACAGGTTCAGCAGCGTGAGATTGAGAAGAATCTCGTCGTGGAAACCGCACAGATTGACCAGATGCGACAAGTTGAACTTGCCGAGATTGCGAAAACACTAACAGTCGAGCAGTCCCGAATCAATCAGGAATTACGTGTCGCTTTAAGCGATGAGGATCGGAAGATTGACGTTGCCAATAAGCAGCAGGTAACCGCACTTGCTGAGAAGGAGCAATTAGTTGCTGAAGCCGAACGTATGGGGGCGGAAGTGAATGTGACTGCCATGGAACAAGTCAAAGAGGCTGAATGGCAGCGTGAGGTTGCGATTATCGGTGCCGAGGCACAAGCACAGCCCATTGAACGTCTCGCCGATGCCGTACTTGCTGAAGCGAGAGCGAAAGCACAAGGCGAGATGGCTGAATATGAAGCCCGAAATGTTGCTGAACAACGCGTCCTTGTCCAAGAGGCTGTTATGGAACTCATTGACGAATTCCCAGATATCGTCGAACAAATGATGCGACCCGTTGAGAAAATTGATAGCATCAAAATTTTGGACATGGGAAACAATGACGGCACAGGTGGCATTAATCGAAGCAATATGGGTAGACTCGCAAATGCATTACTCGATACAGGTGCTATCTCTCCGATGCTTAAAGAACTCTTTAACTTCGCCGATGTCGATGCGCAGCAGATTACTGATAAAATCGCTGAATATCTGGCGGACCTCGTTAATCGTCCCGATTGATTTTTAGTGGCTATCGGCTGACCACTGGGAACCGACCCCCATAGGAAAAAGACCATGCGACATCAGAAACAGTTGACATCAAGAAGGCGACCCAGACGCCAGCGATGTCGCACCTGCCGATCTGATAATGGTAAACGCTTATGTCCAGCACTCAACGGTATGTTGATCTGTCCAGAATGCTGTAGAGCCAAACGGGCAAAGATTCCGGGGTGCGACGAGAGATGTCAGTACTATTCACCCCTACTTGTGTCAAGTAAGACAAATCGACCCTTGGATTTTCCTGTCCATCGATGTCTTGTCAGCCGTTCTCAGGACACTGGTATGCTAATCGTGGTTGGGACTCGAAAACGTCCAGACGGAAATTTGAAGGCGATGTTTGTCTTGCTGGATCTGTGGAAAAAAGGGATTCGAGACTGTTTTTTTGATGCCAACCTTTCTGAGAAAGAGTTTGAACGTGTCTCGCGGAAAATCGCAAAGCACTATAATCTCTTAGAATCCACCGATCCTGAAGATGCGGACGAACCCGAAGAACTCGTGCGGCTGCCGAAAGATACACTTGTCATTGAGGCGAATGCGGCAGTTCACTTAGATAAGGGTGTGAGAATTGTGGAGCATGAGGAAGCTTCCGAGGGCTTTGCTATTGACAGTATGCACGGTGCCCGCGCGATTCATGAGATTTACATCCCAAAGATTGGAAACTGGTACGTCTATCTTCGTGTTCTCTTTGGAAGAGGCGACGATTCTTATTGGATCGGTATGGACGACGCAATCGCGCACCCTTGGGATCGAGATGGGGGTCCAGGGGCAATCCGGGTTTGTCCAGAACCAGACGATACCACGAAATGGGGACGTTGGCTCTGGCATACCGGTCTCGAAAGCGTGGTGAGCAGCGGCGACAGGCAAGGGAACAGACCCGCCTTTTTCCGTGTTGAACGCACCGGCTACCATCGCCTTTGGTCGAAAGGTAGAGAGGACGGTTCGCGTCTCGACCAGATTTTGCTCACTCGCGCCCGCGATTTTGATCCTGAAGTCGAGACAGACGGTAGATCGCTCCCCATTAGACATTCACAACAACTTTACGAGCCGGTTTCCATCTATGAATCCCAGAAATTAATTCGCCACGCCGTCCAAATTGCGACCGCTGTTAAGACCGAATTACCGTGGGAATTTAAATACGCGCTTCACGATGTTTGGGGCGACATCACCCAATTTCCTGAAACAGAAGGATCGCTCTACAAATGTCCGAAATGCGAAGCGGATCTGCCACAGCAGGCGGTTGACCTCATGATACAACATGCCCAATCCGATGACATCCAGTTCTACATCTTATGCCGGAAGTGCGGGGGTGAGTTTGATTAAGTCTTTTGGAAAGCTCCTTTACATCTTTCTTCAGTTCATACCTATGCAAATTTTTCAGACCTTTATTGTTTGTGTCACAACCATTATCCTGTTTTCTACACCAAGTATAGCCGCACCACCGAACCCTTATCTCTATTTCCATGAAGATTCCACAAGTGGTGAGTTAGTCCCCAAAGCACCTCAAAGTCGGGACGAATTTCTTGAAGCACTTGATGGGTGTTGTTTGGCACGGGAGCAAGGCATCTTACAATCCGATGGCATAGAATACGTTCTCGCCTTAAAGATAGATTTTGCCGACATGCCCGGAAGTAGAGAGGGCGCAGCATTTGACGCATATCTCTACGCCTCAGAAGGTATTTCCCTTAAGACCTATTATCGAGAGAACTCTTATGGGCAGATGGACATACAGCCCGGGCCTATGGGAGGCGTTGTCCCCACTGGTAATACGTGGGTTCGGGCTAAAAAACCGATGACATATTACGGCGAAGGTGCTAGAATCGTGGAACGCTACCGCGAATTGGTTCGAGAAGCATGCGAGGCGGTGGATTCAACCGTCGATTTCTCGCAATATGATAGAGATAACGATGGAATTGTTGACCATGTTTTCTTAATTCATGCTGGTAATAATCAAGCGGCATCTGGTGTTACTGATGACATCTGGTCTATTCTAACAAAAGGTGTTAACGGGGTTTACGACGGTGTTCGCGTGGATACTGCTGCAGTCGTCGCGGAGGAACCCGATCTTGAGCATCCGCATTTGGGAATCTATTTTCACGAGTTTTTCCACGATTTCGGGGCACCCGATGTTTACGGATTTAGTTTCACGGACGCTCGCGATCACAAATGGGGCTTGATGGGTGCCTTCGGTCCCTATCAAGGTCCAGACGGTTTGGGGATTAGACCCAGTCATATCTCAGGATACCTCAAGTGGGATTTCGATGCCAGACCTGAAAACGGACGCCTCGGCTGGATTCAACCCGTTCAGATAACACGAAATCAGAAAATTGATGTCCCCAGTTTTGAACTGATGCCGGGATCTGATAAACTTTTTAAAATTGATATTCAGTCATCAGCGCGGACGCTTCGCGGTGAAGCCACGGAATTCTTTCTCATAGAAAATAGAAA
>VXZL01000010.1 GCA_009845505.1 Candidatus Poribacteria bacterium
ATTCTACAGGACTGAATTCGCTATAATCCTTTGCAAGTTTTCTTCCGCTCCAGAATAATAATCCAAAACATCCGATAAAAAGCAGTGGGCATATTAGTCTGTTTCCAAATGTGACTGTCCACAGATAGGGCCAAACAATCAGTGTGGTAAGCAATGCTACTGCACAAAAGAATATTGTGCTCATCAGCATTTTTGCACCAGATAAACGCCGCTGTTTGACATACCAAAAGAACAGAAATGGAAGAAATAGAAGGAACGCGCCAGCGTGGCTTTTCGTAAGACACGCCAATCCAAAGCAAATTCCTGACAAAACAAGATCGCGCCGCCTTTGGGGCTCGCTTTCCAAATAGCAGAGCCATAACAGTAACGTTAAAAACAGAAATTCAGATGTCAATGCATCCGTGTGAACCCGCCGACTTTCAGCGAGCAAAAAAGGTTCAATTGCCAAAAATAGGGTGCCAACCGCCGCCAGGGAGGCACCGAACAAACGATACAATAGCAATCCTATTATTAAGATCAAGGCTCCTGAAAGAACCGCTATTGGAAACCGAAGGCGTGCAAGCATTAGAGTTGTTAAAAAACGGTCAGTTTGGGTAAAAAGCTCTGAAATTGATCTTTGACCGGCGGCTTTCCGTATTGCAAGTCCTCCGAGCCAAGTTGTTGTTACCCCAGGATGATAAGCAGTGAGGGTGTCTGCAAAACGTCCCTGTTCCAACGCAATAATAAAGGTCCGAGAACGAAGCATCCACGTGCTTTCATCACTTGACCAATGGGCAGAAAGCGACAACATACGCGGCAAAAATGTGAGCAGCACGAGAAACAAAACGAAAATACCTATAGAAATCTGTTTCTGCACACGTTATTCCTCCATGCGTTACGAGTTCGCGGCACCTTCATTGAGAGCGTTCAGACGCTTCCACCTACAGTAGAACCCCCAAGCGATGCTTGCGAGAAGAATTTCTACACTCATCACCCACACCCGTGAGAGAAGTGCCACCAGCGTTGAGGTTGCGGGCGGCATATACAGCGTTAACAATATACTCAAAATGCCTTCTCGCACACCTAACCCGCCGGGTGTCACCAGACTGAGAAACCCGATGCTCCACGCCAATGGGTAGATACTTGTTATTGTCAGGAGATGGCGAAGTGAAATCGGGTGTATACTTTTGACAAGAAAAAAAAAGGCAGTACCAAAGTAACCCCAAAGCAGCAAATAAACCGTCAGAAGACGAGGTATTCCCCTAACGGAGAACAAGGCGCGTGTGCCTTTTTGGACCGTTTCCATCTTTTTGAAAAACGGTTTCCCTTTGCGCCATAAGATGAAAAAAACACATCCCAATGTAATGATTACAACAGCGAGTCCAATGAGGAATAAAGCATTTTGAAGGAAAATCGCACTCCATTTGTGAAAAAAATGGTTCGCCTCTTGCGACAGCAAGACGGGCACCCCCATGCCGAACCCAAGCATGCATTGAAAAACAAGCCCTTGCAGGGTACTGACAACCGCAGCAGTTTTCGAGATGTCAAGGGGACGACAAAGGAAAATGATTCCGAGAAATTGCCCGACTTTGCCGGGGAGGTATTTCCCTAATTGTGACAGTTGGAAAAGTGTCCAGCCGGCTTGAAAGGAAACTTGCGTCTGTGAGGCAGAACGGTAGAGGGTTCGCCAAGGAAAAACTAACAGAGTTCGATAACCACTCAGAAGTCCAAGAGATGCTATCAACCAGATCGGTTGAAACGCGGGAGTTTCACCTTCCAGTCCTGTAAGCAGACGATAGAGTCGCTTGATAAGGAAGAAGAGAATTACCAGCGCGAGTAGATGCCTTCCACACTGTAGTAGACGTGAGTACTTCATATTTATTCCGGTGGATGTTTGGATACTTTCTCTTTCATCACGCGCCGTTCCAGTCGGGATATCAGTCCAATCACGAGTTCGCCCAGTAATCCGATAGAGAAAAACTGCACCCCTAAAATCACCATCAAAATCGACAACATCAGTAGCGGCCGGAAGCCTACACCTCCTTCCACTACCCATAGAATAGACAAGTAGAGTCCGATCAAAACGCCAAGAAAAGCAACCAAGCCGCCGATGGTGCCGAAAACGTGTAAGGGCCGTTTGAGGTATTTGGTTAAGAACAGCACCGTGAGCAGGTCAAAAAAGCCTTTAGGTACCCGCTTAAACCCATATTTAGAGACACCAAACCGCCGTGGGTGATGTTTCACTTTTACTTCTCCGACAGAAAAGCCTGCCTGATGCGCCAATATCGGGATGTACCGATGCAGGTCGCCGTAGAGATGCAGCTCCTTCACCGCTTCCGCACGATAGGCTTTAAATCCGCAATTCATGTCGTGGAGTTTCACGCCTGTAAATAGGGCAGTGACTCTGTTAAAAACGAAAGAGAAGGCGCGTTTTTCAAAAGGGTCCTTGCGGGGGAATTTCCAGCCGGAAACCACATCGCAGGCACCGTTGTAAATTTCATCTAACAACTTGGGAATCTCGGCCGGGTCATCTTGTAGATCCGCATCCATAGTAATAACGATGTCTCCAGTGGCTTTTTGAAAACCTGCAGTGAGTGCTTCTGACTTGCCGCGATTACGTTTAAAGTGAAGAACGAAAACAGGGAGTTGAGGTTCCTTTGCAGCGAGCTCGTTTAAGACCTTCGCGGTTGCATCCGTGCTCCCATCGTTAATAAAAATAACCTCCGCTGTCATGGCATGTTTCTTGAGCGCGCTCTGAATCTGCTGTAGCAACAGAGGAAGCGATTCTGCCTCGTTGTATGCAGGTATCACTATGGACAGTTGGAGGGAGTCAGTTCTTGGTGTTGACACAGTGTCGATAGACATCCTTGATTTGCTCAATTGCCTTGTCCCAGGTGAGTTCATTGAGAATGCGCTGTCTTCCTGCGCAGCCGAACTGCTCCCGTTTTGGTTTGTCCGTTAGCAACGCAACGAGGGCGGCAGCCAACGTCTCAATGTTCTTCTCCTCAACTAAAACACCTGTTTCACCATCTTTGACGACGACAGGGATGCCGGAGATGTTAGAGGCGACGACGGGTTTGCCACACGCCATTGCCTCCAGAATCACATTCGGGCACCCATCCACGTTGCCCTTGGGATCAAAAACGGCAGGAAGTGTAAAGATGTCGCACAGATGGAAATAGGTGGAGATGTCAGGACGGCTGATAGTGCCGGGAAATCTGATGTTCTCTGAAACCCCAAGTTTTTTCGCCAGTATTTTCAGCCTCCCGAGGTCTGTTCCATCGCCGCCGATGATGAGAGTGACATTTTGAACCTTCTCTTGAACGAGGGATAGTGCCTGAATCAAGATGTCAAACCCTTTTTTCAAAACGATGCGTCCTAACGCAAAAACGATCATATCGTCTTCTACAATTAATAGGTGCTTCCGGAGAGCAAGAAGTCGTGAAAGAGGCGGTGTTGGAAATAAATGTGGGTGACTCCCATTAGGGACCAAACGCATTTTCTCCGCTGTGACACCAAAACTTTTTAAATCAGAAAAGAATGCGGGCGTTACACTTGTCACCATTGCGGCATGCTTGAGTGTCCAACGGGCCATTGCGCGAAAAATCGAATTCTGTTTTGAAATAAACATGTCTGAACCGCGTAAGGCCACCATTAGAGGCACTTGACATACCCGACTTACAACTACCCCTATGAACCCGTTCGGCAAAAGCCAAAATGTGTGTATCACATCAAAACGGTATTTACGGTGTAAACGAAATAAATGAAATATGCCAGACAGAAACATAAAAGGTGCTAGCAGATATACGTATCTTTTCAGCTCACAGTCGTTAACAAGAGTATTTGAGTATCCGAGCTGCTGTAATCGGCGTGGAAAGAAATACCGATATGTTTGTAGGTTCACGCTGTGGTCAGTGGTATTGCGGGAAAACTTCGGCGTATCTGGGGTCAGCACGGTGACCTCAATACCTTGTTTCTGAAGTGTCTCTGCTGTCATTTCAACAAAAGGAGCCGTTGTGTCATTGGGAAAGCGGGGATACGCATGTGTGAGCAGACACACTTTCATTAATTCTCCTCCGTTTGTACCCGATAAATCCAGGCAAGATCAATACCATTGACAGTGATAATATGTTCTAATATTCCGCCTTTTACGCCCTCTTGGGGAGCCCACCCGATTTGTGAATCTCGGACATAGATGACTTCATAGTCGATATCCGGGAATCTGTCAATATCAGAAAGATGGTTTTTATCAGTACGGTAGGTGCGTCCCTTGAAATAGTATCGAAAGTATGTCGATCCGAGATCTGAGACTTGGACCGACATCTGTCTGGCATTTGGTTTTTGGTTGATATATTTCGCCGCAAGTTCCAAGCCAGCAGCATTGCCAGCAGTGATAATCTCGTTAATGTCGGCAACCTTCCAGCAGAGGTTATAGTAGGTACCGTAATACGGACTCAGGGCGAAAACAGGGAGGACTTGGATAAAAAAGAAACCGAGGCATGACAGCACAATGAATGCTTTTTTGAGTGTGCCCTGCTGATCGCGAAAATGTGCCTGAATCTGTGAGGCACCGTATCGGAGAATGCCCACAAAACCGATAGCGGAGAGTATTTCTAACATTGGAAAGACAGGTAACAGGTAACGGGAAAACTTCTTGCTTGTTGCGGAGAGGCAGACCGTGAAAAGTACGACACCTGCAACGAGTGTAAATGCTATTTTGAGTTGGCGTGCTGCCTCAATTGAATGTTTTCGCCGTTTCCAAAGGAAAATACATCCGACAAGTGCAAAAGGAAGCATCAAGGGGGTGCTTTTGATGGTAAGAGCAAAGAGGTAAAAAAGCCATCCGGGATCATTAACAACCTCCCCTAAAAAGAAGTGTTCCACATCATGCGGGGTTGTGACTGCCCAACCTATGCGATCAAATACGCGCCATACAGTTTGTAGTGAACGTATGCAGGTCACACCAAGTGCCGCGATAGATGCCCAGAATGCAAAACTCTTCAACGATATTGTCTTCCTTTTTATCGCGATAGATAAGACATAGGTGGTGCCGAATAGATAAACACAGAGAATGCCAAACGGGGGTGTCCAGAAAACCGGCCAGATTAAGAGTGTCGTTATTGCAGCACAATTAAGGAAACAGAGTCCAGCAGTGAGGTCTGTCAAAGGACCTCTGTTATGTTTCTCCTGATGACGAAAGCAAAAAAGGCAGACCGGTACCCATAACAAAAGAATCAGGGCGTAACTTTTGCTCATGAATGCCAGCCCGAAGGCGATACCAGCAAAGATGAGATAGCGATAGTTCTGTCGGTTCTGACAATAGAGAAGGAACAGCAGCATCGTGAGTAGGATAAAAGTGGTGGCGAGCGCGTCGGTGTGGACACGGCGGGTCTGAGCCAAAAAGAAGGGAGAATAAGCGAGACACGCGAAACCCGCGAGTGCCACCCAACGTCCAAAAAGCCGGTGAAGCAAAAAACAAGCAACACCAATACCTGCCCATACCATAATGCCGATAAACCACCGGGCGCGAGCGAGGTTTTCAACATCCATGCGAGGTTCGGCAAAAAACGTGCGGAGGCCCGCAAGCCACATTGTGGTCACACCCGGGTGATAGGCGATGAGGGTTTCAGAGAACTCACCTTTTTTCATAGCGGACATGAACTGGGCACTGCGACGGAGCCACCGTGCCTCATCACCGCTCCAGTGTGCATCTAAAGAGAGGAAACGGGGTATCGCTACGATAGCAAACAAACAGAGACAGACAAGAAGTGTAGGAAGTATGCGTGTTTTCATAAATTTTTGTTTATGCCTATAAGTGGAAGGCGTATTGCCATCCGAGGATGAGCCGCCATCTGCTTTTGAGTTGTGTCCCGATGAGGTCTTGATAGATAGGGAGACTCAACTCAACAGCGAGGCGTTGCCCTGCCAATGGACCTTTCGGGACCATCCAATTGCTCGAAATCCCCAACTCAAGCCGTGTACCCCCGCGAAAGTCCGAACGGTGACTTGGGCTCATCGCTGAGTTTAGGTCTGGATGTGCTCCTACAATACCTCCCCATTGCGAAAAGAGAAGTCTGCTACTCAAGCTGATCCAGTCGTTTATCCATCGCGCCCCCCATACTGTGCCTGTGACGGTATGTCCATGCCGATATTCGCTGGCATTGGTATGAAGCGGAAGGACACCACGGATCTGACTGCCATAAGACCAATTCCCGTAATATCCAAAAAGCGTTACACCTGGGTGCGCCTCAAAAGAACCACTTCCGAGTTGCATCGGATAAGGCAGAAGGTTTCCAGTCTCTCCAGTTTCTGAAATAGATCCAGCTGGCAGTGAAATACCTACGTTTGCAAGAAGCGTGAGATTGGGTCCCTTCCAGAGTGTGACCAGTCCTTCAAGTTTAACATCACCAATACCTGTACTGGACATTTCATGATGTCCCACTGGATGCTCGTGGTTGCCGTGTGTATGTTGGTGTGCACCTTCCATCTCCATCTGACGTTGCTGATAATCTGCCATTCCCATGAGGGTGATTTTGTCATGAGGGGCAAACATTGCACCGAACATGTGCATCTGCATCTGCATAGCGATAGGAGCCATCATAAAGTCTTTTAGGATATCCGCAGGTTCAAGATTTGTGGTGCCAGATTGGAGTCCCCGCATATCCATGGTCATGAACCGGTATGAGAGCATAATCTCTCGTTTTTTATGCGCATGGTCTCCCATCACGCCGATGGGGGCGTGGCTGTCAGGACGGGATTTTGGCATATCTGCAAAAGTCCAAGCGAGGACGTAAAAAAAT
>VXZL01000241.1 GCA_009845505.1 Candidatus Poribacteria bacterium
GACTGAATCCCAAGCTATCCAAGATTTTTTGTTAATGTCAGTGATACGAAGAAATTTTGGGCCAACAATCTCATCCTTTGCCGATGCTGTATATCCATATTGAGGTTTGTCGGATAAATAGCCTAAATTCCTAACCGTCCATCCTTCCGGTATCTCGCCCAACTCCGAGTTCATAAGGCGGTCTGGAAACAACTTCAGCACATCTGGTGGCAGATATGGCTCTTCGCTTAGTATCTTAGTCCGGACCGGGTCAAAGTCCACAAACCACGACTTGAAAATTGCTCGTGCGGTCGCTTCCAACGTCTCATTCATCTGTCGGTTGAGTTCAATTTTGTCGTCAAGCGTGCTGAGGATGTGAGCGATACGGCGTTGTTCAGAAAGCCCTGGGATAGTCGCAGGTATCTGCGAAAGAATAGTCTGATTAAGCAACGGTTGTCCCGAACCCGTCTGAAAATCATTCAAGCGAAGCGTATGAAGCATGTAAAAAAGAAATCTTGGATCGTTTCCGTTCATTGCCTTAGCCCTAATAGCGTTATCGGTCACCCAACAAGAACTATTACTAAAATGTACAGATCCGCAATAACTACCAACACGCCCGATAATAATAGTACCAGGGCTGGAATTCGCCTCATTGGAGAATCCTATAATCCCATTACCACCATAAACAGGGTATGGTAAGTTGCTGGAGCGTTCAGGACTGGATTTACCATTGGAGAGTGATAACAAGCTGCCAAGGTTGGTTGTAACTCGCTCACTTTTCATACTTGATCCTTTTCAATTTTAATAATACGGAGCGCGGTGGAAAACCAAAGCCTCTACAATTTTGGTATCATCAGCTGTTTCTTCACTCTCATAGGGCGGATCACCGTGTTCGCCTTCCCAGTCATGTTTTCCAGCGTTCAACTCTATTTTTCTGGTGAAAATCCGATTTGGTGAGATGTCGTCATAGCCATCCTCATAGCCGTTGACAACGACGCGTAAATCATCAGGATATTTTTCGAGAAATTCTACTAATTCTTTTACTGTCATTTTGCTTCTCCTTTGTCATAAGGACGATACTCTATCAACACCGACCTACCAATGATTGAAACGATTCGCACCAACATTTCCTTTCCATCAGCATCGGTGAGGCGTAAATCTTCCCCCGGGACGAAAGTAACCGGTTGCTGCTGTCCTTCATTTATAGCGATATTGGAGGCGTAGAGATAGGTCCGGTCGCTTGTATCACGAATAGGATTCAAACGCCCGGACAAGCCTGGAATGTTCCCTGTTGCTTCTGGAAAGATTACCGATCCACCCTCTGGAAGGCTTTGCATTTCAAGGATCAGTCCTCTCTCCGCTGGTATCCAATCGTGTACGAGGCGTGCAGCAAATCCGGGAGCGGCTGCGTATACCGTCATCGGGAGGTGAGTCGTATGCAGATCGATTTCTGCCTCGCCACTCTCATCAGTAGTTGCACGTTTCCAGGTCTTATTCGGAAATAGCACTAATAACTCAACTCCAAGCAGCGGATTCCCATCGTAGTGAGCAAGAATACCAGTGGTTGCAGGTGTAAGAACTGTATCGGCTGCAGGGATTGTGAGAAAAAGATCTGAATTGTCAATGAGATTATACTTCGGCTTCTTTCCGCTCAAAGCCTCTGTTTCACGAAAAATCGTTGGTACTCCATCGCCCCGCCGTTCCATGAAGAATTGCCGCTCACCGGAGCCATGGATATCTCCAACAGGTATCCGTCCGAGCATTGAGGCAAGGGCTTCGTTTCGCGTTGATTGTCGGACATCCATACTATCAATCGTGAGGTTGTTTGGTAAACCTCCAGGGGAGTTTATTTCTATACGGTCAGCGAACATTGAAAGGCGAATCCTACTATTGTGAATCGCATAGTCGCGGTGGACAACGGCGTTAACAATTGCTTCAAAAAGTGCCCTTTCACTATATTGGGGCAGGTTGGTGCGCGCTGGGTTTTTGTAGGCGCCGACGCGCATGTTACGAACAGCAAAGGTAATCGCTTCAATAATTTGTTGGTTCAGAGGACCTGTAATTATCTGGGCATCTATCTGGCCTGACGCGCGGTCCTTACCACGGTAACAGGTTGCGGAGATACAGGCATTAGGTAACCACTCCTCTGGAAAACGACAGCACAACAGGACCCCAGCCACAGTAGCACGCGTTGTCCCGTTTTCGTCGCTGGTCAGAAGTCCCATTTTCTCCAACGCCAATTCAGGAGCAGCGGCACCCTCAGTACTTAGCAATGGTTTCCAGAGAGACTCATCTAAAGATCCGAAGCCGGTCTCTGGAACTGGCTGTTTGTCAAACCAGAGGAAACGTGCCTGCCCACGCTGCTGTGCTAGCCGCAATCGCTCATCACTTGTCATCTTGCGTTTTGAGCTACCAACTCGATGGTAACTGCCGCCAGGACTATCGTATTGGGCATCACCGCGTGGAATCTGGACCAGCAAGAATGGCTTTCCTTCCTCTATTTCTCTGCGAAGAATAGTGGGACGAATTGAGGGTTTAATCCTGTCCATGCAAATTTCAGTCAAGACACGTTCGAGCGCATCCATCTGCTCGCGCGACATGCCTTGAACATCGCTGGCATCGGTTACACCGCAGAGTAGCACGCCGCCATCGGTATTGGCAAAGGCAGCGATCTCATCTGCAAGATCGTCACGACGAGGACTCTTTGGAATATCTCCTGCGAACACGATTTCTTTGAATTCCCAGTGACTGTCTTCACCTAAGCGCATTTGACGTTTGATTTCTGCATAGCTGAAATTCATGAATCCTCTCCGAATCCGAATATCTCCAGATTCTTAGCAATAGCCTTATCCAATCGCCTCGCTTCTGCCATCTGATCGGTTAATTTCTTGGTCAAATGTGCCATTGTGTCTTCAAACGGTTCGCTGTCTTCCTCTTGCACTTCTGCACCGACGTAACGTCCAGGCGTTAGGACGTTACCATTTTCTTCGACTTCTGCAAGCGTTGTGCTTTTACAGAATCCGGGTACATCGGCATATTCACCCGCGCCCTCATCGCCGCGCCATGCGTGATAGGTTTCGGCAATTCGCGTCATTTCCGAATGCGTTAGCTCGCGGTGTACGCGGTCTATCATCCTCCCCAACCTGCGGGCATCTATGAAAAGTGTTTCGCCGGTTCGCTTACGAAAGCGATGATTTTCTTTATTTCTCGCGATAAACCAGAGACAAACGGGAATTGATGTTGAATAGAAAAGTTGCCCCGGCAATGCCACCATGCAGTCTACTAAATCGGCTTCAATAATTTTCTTGCGGATTTCACCTTCGGTTGAGGTATTGCTACTCATCGAACCGTTTGCTAATACAAAGCCAGCAATGCCGTTTGGGGCGAGGTGAGAGATAAAATGCTGCACCCAAGCAAAGTTGGCGTTGCCAGGTGGTGGCGCACCGTAAGCCCAACGCCTGTCTTCACGCAATCGGGATCCACCCCAATCGATGCTATTAAACGGAGGATTGGCGAGGATATAGTCGGCTTTTAGGTCTGGATGCAGATCGTTGTGAAAACTATCGGCGTGTTCCTGACCGAGATTCGCCTCAATGCCTCGAATCGCGAGATTCATCAACGCCAATTGGCGTGTGGTTGGGTTTGATTCTTGCCCGAAAATGGAGATGTCGTCGCGTTGTCCACCATGTGCTTCGACGAATGCTTCGCTCTGGACAAACATCCCGCCTGAGCCACAGCATGGATCGTAAACCCGTCCTTTGTACGGCGCGAGCATCTCAACGAGGAGCTGCACAACACAGCGCGGGGTGTAGAACTGTCCGCCTCTCTTCCCTTCAGCACTGGCGAATTGCGAAAGGAAGTATTCATAGACTCTGCCTAATATGTCTTTTGAGCGATTTTCTTCTTCTCCTAAACCGATTGTGCTGATGAGGTCAACGAGTTCACCGAGGCGTTGCTTGTCAAGCATCGGACGCGCATAATTTTTCGGTAGAACGCCTTTCAGACGCAGATTTTCTTGTTCAATCGCATGCATTGCGTTATCAATCAGCGTTCCAATTTCGGGTTGCTTAGCTTTTGCTTGTAAATATGACCAGCGCGCCTCCTTAGGGACATAGAAGATATTTTCGGCTAAGTATTCGTCTCTGTCCTCTACTACTTCATAACGGATAGATTCTTCTTTGATGTAGTCATCGCTATGTGGATTGGCAAATTCTTGGAGCAGAGAATTGTGTTTCTCCTCAAAAGTATCGGAGATGTACTTGAGGAAGATCAACCCTAACACGACGTGTTTGTATTCGGCAGCATCCATGTTGTTTCGGAGTTTGTCGGCTGCTTGATATAAGGTTGCTTCAAAGCCGAGGGTTGCGCCGTTTTTATTGGAATTTGTGTCTGATTTCTTTTTAGCCATCTTTTTCAGAGAATTCTGTTTATAGGAGATATTATAATGAGCAACATACGCTAATCACCACTCTTGCTCACAATTGGCGGTATATTGTATTGTGTTAGGAGGCACGCAAACTAACAGTTTGCGCTACAAAGAGCTACAAATGATGAACTAACTTCGTTAAAATAATACTACATTTGGCGTAGAAATTCAACGGTTTTAATTCGGAAATGTAAGCGTTGATTGTCAGAATTATGGAGTTACGCGAATAGCTTAGAGGGAGTTGAACGGTGCGGTTGGAAACCGCACCTACCGCTTTTGGAGAGGCGACTTAGCGTCCCGTAGATGGCTGTGGTGGCCAGTGAAGTCCGCGTTGGCCCGACAAGGCGCGGTTAGGAGATGGTCGATACTCCCGATCTGGTAAACCGACGAGTTTGCCATCTTGCAACCATTTCTCATCGTCTCCATAGAGTTCGCCAATCAAATGATTTGTCAGTCGCTCACGGACTTCAGCGTGCGCTGATGAATTGGCGAGGTCGTTTAATTCCCTTGGGTCTTCTTCCAAATCGAAGAGTTGTCGGTAGTTCCCAGTGGCGTAATAGATAAGCTTAAAACGTCCTTCATGGACCATCCGGGTCGCACTCCCGCCTACACCAATCTCACCGTACAACCACTCGCGTTTTTGATCGCCTACCATCGGTATGCCTTCAACCGTATCTGGAATGTCGATGCCTGCTAAGTGGAGTAAGGTTGGCATGACATCCTGCCATCCGACGAGTCGATCGTCCACTCTGTGGTGTCCGACGCGTTCATCGCCCGCGGTGCCGACGAGAATCATGGGAACGTTAGCGGAGTCTTCATAGTAGAGCCGTTTTGCCCACATCCGATGATTTCCGAGCATATCGCCGTGGTCGGACGTGAAGAGCAAAATCGTGTTGTTCAACAGACCTTCTTCTCGCAAAGTCCCGATAACAACACGAAGCTGATGGTCAATATGCGTACAGAGGGCATAAAACGCTTGGCGTGCCGAACGGATCTGATCTTCTGTAAAGTGTTCGTCCTGTTTCTGCCGTCCTTTTATGGGTAAGGGCAGCCCCTCAGTCTGCTTCGCCCAGTCGCCGTAATAGGGCATGTCTACGTCAATATCGCGATACATATCCATGTAGCATTGGAGCGGTGCCAGTGGCGGATGTGGATGGCAATACGAGAGGTACCAGAATCCGGGACGAGTTGGATCGCGGCGTTTAATCATCCGCACCATCTGCCGTGTACTCCAGTTCGTGACGTGGCAATCCTCAGGCAAGTACCAAGGTCGGTTGAGATAATCGTTGTTACACATACCGTGTGCAAATTGCTGACCGGCATAGCCCCTATCGCCAAGGAACAACTCATAATCGTCAATTGCACCGTATTGGAGTCTACCCTCCTCACCCAATATCACATCGTCGAACCCGATCCGATCGCGTTGCGGGTAGACATGGAGTTTGCCAACAGCATACGCCTGATACCCGGCATCCCGAAAGGTTTGGGCAATCGTCGGGAGTCCATTTAGCCCTTGTTGATCGTTAAAGATCCGATCTTTGTGGGTCCGCGGCGTTGTTCCCGTCATTAACGTCTTTCGCGCTGGAACACAGACAGGACATTCGCTGTACCCACGTGTAAAACGCGTGCCAGCGCGAGCAAGCGTGTCCAACGTCGGTGTTTGGATAGCGGGGTGTCCACTGACACCCAACAGCGAGTTGGGCCAATGGTCTGTCGAAATCAGAAGCACATGGGGTTTGTCAGACATAGTTGTTCCTTTCACCGATTAGACCGTGCGAAGTAAAAAGTCTTGAGGGATTTCTGTTCGCATCATCTTATCAAAAGCTGTTACAATTGGCAACGAAAAAATCAGAACAGAGGATTTACCGCTATATTTGCATCACTTTAGTATTTGTCAGATATGGAGATTGAAACTGTGTCATGTCCCCAGCCTTGCGTCCCGGAACCGGAAAAAGACGCACAGATAAAGGCTTAGAGAGTTGAATAGAGAGGGTCGCAACATCAGTGAGGATGGCGGTAAGCTGAGCGTTTGAAGCGTCCCCGGGTATAGGAATTGTATCCAATCCCGTGCCGCAAACAGTAGAATAGAGGAGGAGACTGTCGAGGTTAAAATAGCCTGATTCGCTGCGCTCGCCCAACCCGACATCTTCAAGGACGGGGAGCATTAACCCAGAATAACCGCAGAGAGGTAGGTCGAGGGATCGGAGTGTCCGTGTCAAACCAGCAGCGACCGTTAGCGTACCGCGTTCACCGAAATAACCACGGAGTTGTTGCTCCATTGCATAAGCGATGCTTTCATCACCCATCGGGGCAGGGGAAACATCTATACCGACAAACTTTATGCCCCACTCCTGTGC
>VXZL01000287.1 GCA_009845505.1 Candidatus Poribacteria bacterium
AGTAATTACAGAATCTACTATAAAAAGAAAGGAAGCAGCATTGTCCAACAGAGACGGCTGCTGCAATGAAGGAAATCAATGAAACAGATACGTTGTTTGCTGATCCTATTTTTCGTTGCCTTACACGGAATAGTATCAGCGCAAGACCTTTCAGATCGGGTGATAGAGCACACGCTCCCGAACGGTCTGAAGTTGTTAATGATTGAACGCCACACCTCCCCTACTATCGCGCCATACATCCTCTTCAAAGCAGGTTCCGTTGATGAATCAGACGATACACGCGGCATCGCACACATGCTGGAACACATGTTGTTCAAAGGCACTAAAACAATCGGCACAAAAGATTATGAAAAAGAGAAGGAAGTCCTTGCCGAAATTGATCGGATAGGCGATGCACTTGACATGGAACGGGCGAAAGGCTCCAGGGCAGATGAGGCTAAGCTTGCGGAATTAGAAGCAGCACTTAAAACGCAACAGGAACTCGCAAAGGAGTGGATTGTCACAGGAGAGTATACCGAAATCTATACGCAGCACGGTAGCACAGGCTTCAACGCCGGCACCTCTGTTGACTACACCATTTATACGGTCGAATTGCCATCTAACAAATTAGAGTTATGGGCAACGCTTGAGTCGGATCGGATCAAGAATGCTGTCCTACGTGAATTTTATGTCGAGCGTGAGGCGGTCAAAGAGGAACGTCGGATGCGTGTTGATACGCAAGCAGGCGGTAAACTCTACGAGCAATTTATCGCAACGGCGTTTACTGCCCATCCGTACGGTATGCCGATTATCGGTTGGCCCTCGGATATCGCGATGCTAAATCGTCGCAAGGCTGCGGAATTTTTCCGCATCCATTACGCACCGAACAACTCCGTTATCGCCATTGTTGGAAGCATTAATCCCACTGAAACCATCGCGCTCATTGAGAAATACTTCGGTGATATACCGTCCCAACCCCTCCCACCTGAGGTCACGACTGATGAACCGTCTCAAGAAGGGGAACGCCGGATTGAAGTCGAATTTGACGCAGAACCCCAACTCATGATTGGGTACCATAAACCGACAATTCCGCATTTTGACGATTATGTGTTTGATATGATTAGTGCTATTCTTTCCGATGGACGCACCTCTCGGTTCTATAAAAACATCGTTGAGGAAGGGATAGCTGTCTCTGCTAATTCGGTAAACGGATATCCCGGTGGACGCTACGATAATCTTTTTGTTGTGAATGCGACACCACGCTCACCCCACACAACCGCCGACGTTGAAGAAGCAATCTATGCTGAACTCGAAAGGCTCAAAACCGAACCTGTTGCGGAAAAGGAATTTAAACGTATCCTCAAACAGGTTGAGGCGGGTTTCATCCGAGGGCTGAGTTCAAACGCTGGAATGGCAAGGCAATTAACCTTCTATGAAGGGATCGCAGGCGATTGGCGTTATATCCTTGATTGGCGGGAAACGATGTATAGGATCACGCCGGAAGACATCATGAAAGTCGCAAACACCTATTTTACAAAAAGCAACCGCACCGTCGCTACGCTTGTTAAAAAAGGGGTCGTAGCACCTACAGGTAACGACGCGGAGGGGAACGAGTAATGAAAAAATGGACTTCTACAGGGACTCTCATCGTCACACTGATCGCTTGTCTTGTTGTGTGGGGAGTTCCCTCTACATTCGCAAGACCACACGAAGAACTTACCTATGAAGCGATTGAATTTAAACCACCCGTTCCAGAGAAACGAACGCTCTCTAACGGAATGAAACTCTATCTTATCGAGGATCACGAGTTACCGCTTTTCAACATTAACGGTTTAATCAAAACCGGCGACATTTACGATCCACAGGATAAAGTGGGGTTGTCTTCCATATTTGCCAGCGTCATGCGGACGGGTGGGACAGTGTCGCGTGAACCGGACGCACTGAACGAGGAATTGGAATCTATGGCGGCTTCTGTGGAAGTCGGCATGTCCCGTGAATACGGCACAGTTAACCTCTCAACACTCGCCGAAGACATCGAAAAAGGGTTGGAAATCTTTGCCGATGTACTTAGGAATCCGGCGTTTCGTGAAGATAAATTGGAACTCCGTAAGCAACAATCGATCGAACGCATCCGGCGACGCAACGATAACCCTATCCAACTCGCATGGCGGAACTTCTCTGCTCTGTTATACGGAACGGATCACCCCTTCGGTTGGTATACTGAAATGGAAGGCATAGAGAGTATTACTGTTGGCGACCTCAAAGCCTTTCACGCAAAGTATTACCATCCTGATAACATGATGCTCGCAATTACAGGCGATTTTGATACAGAAACCTTAATCGCGCAACTGGAAAAAGTTTTTGAGGGATGGGAAGGTGCGAAGATTGCGTTTCCGGATGTTCCAACCGTGGATGGTACACCGAAACCCTCCGTTAATTACATCTTCAAGGACTTTCCGCAAACGACGATGTTAATCGGGCATTTCGGTATCAAACGTACTCCCGATTTTCCTGACTTCTTCGCACTCCGGGTCATGAATGAGATTCTCGGAGAAGGTGGGTTCACCTCACGTCTGATGACGGAAGTACGCGAGAAACATGGACTCGCCTATATGGTCGGCAGCCTGATGCAGACAACTTACTACACGAATCCAGGGGAATGGTTCGCTTATTCACAGACCCGTACCGAGAAAACCGCAGAGGCAATTTCACTCATCATTGATGTCGTTAAGGGACTCCGAGATGTCCCTGTGCCGGAAGCGGAACTGCAGCGCACCAAAGATTCACTCGTCAATTCGTTTGTTTTTGGCTTTGAAAGCAGCTCACAAATCGCCTTTCAGCAGATGATGCTTGACTATCGCGGTTACGCACCCGGCTTCCTTGAAACCTATACCGACAATATCGCTAAGGTCACAGCCGAAGATGTACAATCTGTCGCGCAAAAATATCTCCATCCCGACTCACTCACAATTGTCACTGTCGGAAATAAAGAGAACTTTGATCGACCCCTTGAAGAATTCGGAGCGGTTAACGAGATTGAAATAGAGCGACCCGCACCGCCACCACCTCCCGAACCGATGCCCGAAGCGAGTGAAACAGACGTGGCGAAAGCCAAAGAAGTCCTTGCTGCTGCTGTTGAAGCACACGGAGGGCTTGAGAAGTTGCAAGCCGTGAAAAACATCGTCATAGAGGCGCGTGCGACAGCAAATTCACCGATGGGGCAAATGCAAGTCGAGGGCAAATCCTACTACGTCTATCCTGACAAATTCAGACAGGATGTAAAACTACCACAAGGTGAAATGGGATATGTCTTTGATGGTGCCTCTGGGTTTGCCCTGACACCGATGGGGGTTCAACCCTTACCGCCTGATGTGACGAACTCCTTTAAGGATGCAGTCTTCCGGGAAACGATATGGCTCCTGACGAATCTCTCACAAAATGAAATTTCGGTTCAGTATGCGGGGACGGAGGATGTACACGGCACATCCGCACATGTTCTGCTTGTTCCGCAGCCCTCTGGTGAAACCTTACGGCTTTTTGTGAGCGAGGAGACGCATTATGTCGTAAAATTCGCTTATCGCGAGATGGCGCAAGGCGTTACCGCGAACAGGGAATCGCTCATGGATGATTATCGCGATGTTGACGGCGTTAAGGTCGCTTATCATGTTGTTCAGAACGTAGACGGTGAACTTTTCTCTGAAAGTCGGGTAACAGGTGTTACGCTAAACGCTGAGCTTGACGATGCCCTATTCATGGAGCCAGAGTGAAAACCTTAGATTTACGTGTCCGTTACTTTCAGGATAGCACACCAGCAGATGAACCGTGCCTTGAAACCGCGTTCATCCGGCGTGAATTTGAGATGCCGTTGCCAGTTGATGAGACCGCTTTGGTGCTCGTTGATCTCTGGAATGTGCATTTCATCGAGAGTTGGATAGAACGCGCCGCACGGATAACGAAGGAATGCGTTGTGCCAGTCTTAGACGCTGCGCGGCGAGCGGGCTTGACAATCGTGCATGCCCCCTCGCCGCCGGTGGCGGAGCAGTATCCGCAACTCCAACGGCACAAACCCCCTGAACCGTCTGTGCCTTCAGCGTGGCCCCCCTCAAATTTCCGAAGCCGAGAGGGGGACTATGCCGTTTACCGCGGTCCCCGGAGTCAACCGCCGGGGATCGGCGTACATTGGGACAAACTCGCAGACCAGTTGTCTGTCTCTCCTGCGATTGATGTGAAGCCTGAAGAGTTTGTTATCGCCACCGGACAGCAGTTGCATGAACTGTTAGAAGAGCGGCGTATCTTGCATCTGCTTTTCGCTGGTTTCGCAACGAATTGGTGTGTCTTGGGCAGGGATTACGGTATCCGTTCGATGGCACGATATGGCTATAACATCGTGCTACTCCGCGATGCCACAACGGGTGTAGAGTTTCCCGATACTTACGATAATCTGTTCACAACAGAGATTGCTATTCGGGAGGTGGAGCAACAGTACGGCTTTAGTGCATCAAACGCCGATTTCTTCGCGGCGGTTGAGGGACTTTCAGCGTAAATTTTCATTTTTCATTGTTAGGCGAGGATGGCTTCGGCTTTGTGCCTCGCCTTTTTTCTTACACTTACAAGAGTTCCGCATGCAAACCAAAAAATCACAAGAATCTCAAAAATTACTGGACTCCATAAGAGAAAAATACAACCAAACCGATGAGCTTGACCGTCGTAAAGAGGAGGCAGAATACGGCTTGGGAGCGCAGGAACAGGCGTTTGTTGAAAAATTTCCGAAAGGTAGCTGCCTACTGGACATCGGTTGTGCGTCTGGACGGTTATGCCTTGCCCTTGCGAAACTCGAATACACCGTCACCGGTATCGATGTTGCCGAGAAACAGATAGAACAGGCACAGCGGATTGCTGAAATGGAGAGCATTGACGTAACGTTTCTACATTGCGAACCGTCAACACTCCCGTTTCCCGATGCGTCTTTTGCAGCGGCTTTTATGGGGAACGTCTACTGTTATATCCCACATCGTGCAGCACGGATTGCGTTTTTAGAAGAAGTCGCACGGATACTCTATCCCAAGGGGCAACTGTTTCTGTCTAATTCGGTCCTTGATGGTCTTGTTGACAGTTACGAGCCAACGTATGATGAGAATTATAACCAATTTGCTTCAAACTATGAGACGTTAGAAAAAGGTGATAATTTTTGGTTAGAAGAACAACCGATTTACGTGCACTATTTCTTTTCAGATGATCTCAAAGCCGAGTTGGAAGAATCACCATTTCGACTACTCAATTCTTCTGTAGAAAATGAGCAAGTTCGGTGTGTGTTGCAGAGGAATGAATTAGGTTAGGAAGATAAAACAAAGGTATCCTTGAACTTTCGGAACCATTGAGTAAAAAGCACCACAGCCTCTGGATCCTGACGTTTCGGTGAAAACTGATAAGTCCCTTCACTTTTTTCATCGTAAGACAGGGCATAGACCCCTCGTGCCTGTCGTCCGCTCGCGATAACTCCCCAGGCTTTCCCATGGAGGTATTCATCTGCTACAAAAGGTTTTTTCATGCCCGGAGCGATAGCAATGAGTCCGCACGTATAGGTCGAGCTGAGTGAAATGATGCCAGCAGAGAACCCGGGACTTATGGAAATTACCCCGCAAGATCCCCAGAGACCTATCGAAATGATGCCACAAGATCCCCAGCAACCAATCGAAATTACACCACAAGATCCCCATACACCAATGGAAATCACACCACAAGACAAATTTCCAAACGAAATCATTCCTGATGAGATTAATTCGTAACTGATATTAGAGAGGCCTAAGGCATGCCAGACGTTTAAGAAACCCGTGATGTCGACTTTTGCCTGATCTAAATACCATGCGATCCCATAAGCGATGAACGGCGAGCTAACGACAAGCCATAAAATCATAAGGAAGGTTTCATATTTCCGAGCGTACCCGTTGAACGTTCTTCGGAAGATTTCTGCATCAAAGGGATAGTTATGAATTTCACCAGTTTTTGTCTGTTTTTCTAAGGTTTCTTGCATCTGTATTCCCTCCGCCAAACGCCAAAAAAGTATGGGTTATACCCCACTTTTAATCAGCACAAACTATAGCCCAAATTTTGCTGCGTTTATGTGGTTTCTTGATCGATTTCGGTCAGTATTTCTCGAAGAGATGAGTTTAATTCGACTAACTCTTGTTGTAAATCGGATATCTGTTGACGCAGCATCTTGACTTCATTCTGCCTTTTTTGATCTGCATGTTTACGACGACGGTGTTCAATAAGTTGAGGACGATTCAAACGTAAGCGTTGAATGTAAAACGCCCCTTCAGGAGTTTCTCCAATGAGTTCCGCGTTCTGCTGTTCACGAAGATGCAAAGTTAGGTTGTCTTCAAGTGGATGAAGTAAGCGAAGGTGTGGAATTTGAACTTCGTGCCAATATGCCCCTTTGTGTTCGTTACATCGGGGACAACAGTAAACGAGATTTTCATCATCGTTTGTGCCGCCGTGGATTGTTGGATGGTAATGGTCTACTGTCAGCGTTGCCCCAACGTCCGATTCGTGAACACCACAATATCCGCAACTGTATACATAACGCTGACGAATCCTCTCTTGCTGTGATGCATCCATTCTGTCACTTTGTTTCAACGTGTGTTTTAGAAAGGTTTTGGCCGGTGAGGCGATGATACTTATCGGCAAGTAATTCGCGTTTTGATTGGAGTTGCGTCAGATATGCGCGGGCATCGGTTAGCAG
>VXZL01000533.1 GCA_009845505.1 Candidatus Poribacteria bacterium
GACAGACAGTTGATAAACGAAAACCAATTGCTTTTTGAAGATTTATTTCCGCTATCTTCAAGCAAGTTGGATCGGATTGTCACATTTCTTGCTATTTTAGAACTGATCCGGATTGGGAAAATTGTCACTGTCCAAACCGATCATTTTGAGAGTATCTATATCGTTAAACAGGAGGAGGAGACAACCGATCACGAGATTGCGCTGCCTCCGCCCGTAGAAACGCCTCACTCAGAAGAGCAAGGCTATTAGGAACTTAGTTTATGGATTCTGAATACCTTACCCTCGTGGAACCAATAGATGACCCGGCTTCAATGTCGGAGCAAGCATTGAAATCGGTTTTGGAAGCGATTTTGTTCGCTGCCAGTGAACCGATTTCGCTGAAACAGTTTCAGGCAGTACTGTCGGGGTTAGATGATCGCATTATCCGAAAAGTGCTTGATACCCTCCGTGACGACTATCAAGAGATGGGACGCAGTTTCCATCTCGCTGAAATTGCGAACGGGTATCAAATTTGTACACGTCCTCAATATTCAGCGTGGATTCAGAAGTTTTATACCCAGCAAGTTCGCGTCACGCTATCCCCGCCAGCATTAGAAACGCTTGCGATTGTTGCTTACAAACAACCTGTCACGCGTGCCGATGTGGCTGCGATTCGAGGCGTAAACAGCGACAGTGTCCTTAATTCACTTATTGAGAAAGGGCTTGTCTCTATTGCTGGCAGAAAGGCTGGCCGTTCTCTCCTTTTCTCAACGACCGATGAGTTCCTTCAACAATTCGGATTGAAGGATGCCTCTGAACTCCCTTCACTTGATGAGATTGATGAACTCCTTAGCGCGCCTAACGGGAGCGAATCCCCACAAGAACTGCCCGCAGCTGTTATGGAGGAAAGTACAGCGTAATGGACTACAATGCCTGGTTTCAGTGCAGTGAAGGATGCGGTGAAACCTATTCACTCACAGAAATTATCTATCGGTGCAAAAATTGCAACGGCTTGTTAGAGGTGCGGCACGATTTGGATGCGCTGAAACAACGCAGTGCTGCAGATTGGAAATCCCTTTTTGAGAAGCGTTACATGCGGACACAATATCCGTATGGTAGCGGTGTTTGGGGAAAAAAGGAACTTGTCTGCCCGAATGTTGACGACGATAACGTCATCTCCATGTATGAGGGTGGGACGAATCTGTTCTGGGCAGAACGTTTCGGTGAACAACTTAGTTTGCATGACCTTTGGATTAAGCAGTGCGGTAACAGTCATACTGGCTCTTTTAAAGACCTTGGAATGACTGTTCTCGTCTCAATGGTTAAACAGATTATTGCTGAATCTGGGAACATTCGTGCTGTTATGTGCGCATCTACAGGTGACACTTCCGCCTCACTCGCAGCGTACGCATCTGCAGCTGGTATTCCCGCAGTTATTCTCCTACCCAAAGCCAAAGTTACCCGTGAACAACTCATCCAACCTATTGCTAACGGTGCCCTAACACTCTCGTTAGAGACAGATTTCGATGGCTGTATGGCGATTGTACAACAACTCGCTGCCCGTAAAGACTTCTACCTCGCGAATTCAATTAACTCCATCCGAATTGAGGGGCAAAAAACGATTAGTATCGAAATCGTGCAGCAGTTCAATTGGGAGGTCCCCGATTGGATTATTATTCCGGGTGGCAACCTCGGCAACGTCTCGGCACTTGGATTAGGTTTCCTCATGATGTTGGAACTTGGTATCATCGATAAACTCCCACGCATCGCTTGTGCGCAAGCCGAACGTGCAAACCCACTCTACCGAAGTTACCAAACCGGTTTCACGGAATTTCGCTCCATTACAGCACAATCTACGCAAGCGACGGCAATTCAGATTGGAAACCCGGTCTCAATTCACCGTGCCATCCGAACCTTGAAACGGTTTGATGGGATCGTTGACCAAGCGACAGAAACGGAATTGGCGGATGCGGCGGCGAGAGCGGATAGAACCGGACTGTTCAATTGCCCACATACGGGTGTCGCGTTGGCTGTGCTGATAAAAATGATTGAACGCAAGCAAATCCTTCCAGATGACAGGGTCATCGTAATCTCTACAGCAAACGGTCTCAAATTTCCAGATTTCAAAGTAGCGTATCACAATGTTGCCCCGGGTGAACCGCCTCCCCGCTACTTGAACGCGCCAGTAGAGTTAGAAGCAGACTATGAGACAGTCTTGAAGCAGATTGGCGCGCACCTTGACGCATAACACACCAGTCTTTATCAGGAACACCCGCAACTTCAGTCGTTAGGACGGACGCATAAAAGTTTGTGAGGTGAGTAGTGTACTGCTTATTTACCGTTGTCTGTTGACAATTTCAGCGAGGCCCGAACGGCTTGCCGCACCGCACCGCATATCCGCATGGCGTGTTGCGTATCGTCAGCAGTCGCCGAATCACCGGGATAGCGGGAGTCCACCGCATACTCGGTTATTCTCTTAAAATCAGGCTGCCACTGTGCCCAAGCAGGTAGCGTCGGTTCAATCAACGCCAGCAATTCTTCAAGGTCATGCGTCCTTGGGACGGGAACGTCCGCCTCCTGAAGCCATGCCTTGAGATATTTTTCAATACACTGTTGGGCATGGAAACAGATAGAATTGTGAAATGGACGGGATGCCTGTCGCGCCAGCTCTGCTATACTATAATCTTCTTCAGCCTTCTCTACCCACTCCAGCACCAACGGATTCATGCGGTCCTGCTCCTTCTTGACAGCGTTTGACGTGCTTCGCCGGTTCCCTCTATTGTAATCCGCATCGGATCCGTAGAGAAAATCACCTTTTTCAGTAATCTCTCGAAGGAACCAATCGTTATACGAGACGCGAGACGCGATTTCTTCCGGTGAACGCACCAAAAGATCCAAACTGAAACGGTCAGGAATACGTTGCCGGATTTCCACAGCCTTGTTGCGAAATTCCGATTTAGGAATATCCATGACAACAAGTATATCCACATCCGAGTTTTCGGTAGGTGTGCCGTAGGCATAGGAACCGAAGAGAATCACTTGTAGGGGCGTAAATTCGCGCACGATGTCGTCGCATGTCGCTTGAATATCTTCCCGGGTAACCATGCGTGCGTTCTCCTTTATCGAACTCATATTAGAGTTTAGCATAGGTTCGGGTGCAGGGACAAGTTATTTTTCTCCATTGTGGTTAGGATCCTTTTTTTTAATTTACCATAAACGATCCAGAGCAAACAACGATAAGAATTTGCAACAAAGATACCAAATATGGTATAATTTAAATGTTGGCTTATAACTTCGCCAAAATTAACAAACAACAGGAGTGAATGCATGTCAGAACAGTATCAGCCTAAGCCTGAGCATAAGTTCACCTTTGGATTGTGGACGGTGGGTAACCCCGGACGCGACCCCTTTGGTGATGTCGTCAGGCCCCCCTTGAAACCTACCTACACTGTCCAAAAATTAAGCGAGCTGGGTGCTTATGGGGTCAATCTGCACGATAACGACCTCGTTCCCTTTGATGCCTCAGCCGTTGAACGTGATAAAATCGTTAGCGAATTCAAACAAGCACTCACTGACCATGGCATGAAAGTGCCGATGGCTACAACAAATCTCTTTTACCATCCAATCTTCAAAGACGGCGCGTTTACCTCTAATGACCCGAAGGTGCGGGCGTTTGCCATCCAGAAGACTCTGAACGCCATTGATCTCGGTGTAGAACTCGGCGCAACGGTTTATGTGTTTTGGGGTGGACGTGAAGGCGCGGAAGTGGACGCTGCTAAGAACGGCCCCGATACTGTCAAGTGGAACCGTGAGGCGATGAACTACTTCACGCACTACGTTAAAGCCCAAGGCTACGACCTTTGTTTCGCCTTGGAAGCGAAGCCAAACGAACCGCGCGGCGACATCTATCTACCGACGACCGGCCACATGCTTCACTTCATCGAAACGCTCGATCACCCCGAAATGGTCGGTGTTAATCCCGAATTCGCACATGAAACGATGGCAGGTCTGAGTTTCCTACATGGTGTCGCGCAGGCATACGAATCTGGGAAACTTTTTCATATCGATCTGAATGACCAAAAGATGAGTCGTTTCGATCAGGATTTGCGGTTCGGTTCCGAGAACATTAAAGGTGCGTTTTTCCTCGTCAAATTCCTCGAAGATGTTAACTGGGACGGGAACCGACACTTCGACGCGCATGCTTATCGAACTGAAGATGAACAAGGGGTTTGGGACTTCGCTGCTGGCTGTATGCGGAGTTATCTCATACTCAAAGAGAAAGCCCATCGATTCAATGAAGACGCTGAGATTCAAGGGATCCTCGCTGAACTGCATGCCCGCGATGTCGAACTTGAAGCACTCATGGCACACTACACCGCTGAGAGCGTCGGCAAATTGAGGAAGATAGACTTTGAACCTGACACCCTTGCCCAGAAAGGTCTTGGATACGAGAAGTTGGATCAACTCACATTCGAGATACTCACCGGTATCAGATAAACGAAGTCAGTTGGCAAGCACAACTCTGAAAAAGTTGGAGCTGCGCTCATGAATACACTGATAATTGCGGTCTTGAGTTTTATTGGCTTCATCGTCGCCTATCATACTTATGGCAAATGGTTGGCGAGAAAAATTTTCGGCTTGGACGCGAAAGCAACGGTGCCGAGTCAAGAATTACGAGACGATGTTGACTACATTCCCACGAAAAAAGAGATTATCTTTGGACATCACTTTACCAGCATTGCGGGTACGGGTCCGATTGTGGGTCCGGCGATTGCTGTTTTTTGGGGGTGGTTGCCAGCGTTGCTCTGGGTTGTTCTCGGTTCGGTGTTTATTGGTGCTGTTCACGACTTTGGTGCACTTGTTGTCTCACTGCGGAATCGGGGGCAGAGCGTCGGCGAAGTTGCGGGCAGAATGATTGGTCCGCGGGCCAAATTTCTCTTTCTTTTTGTCCTCTTTATGGGTTTGACCATCGTCCTCGCTGTCTTCGGTTTGGTCATTGCCCTTATTTTTTCCTACTATCCTGAATCTGTCCTCTCCGTTTGGATAGAAATTCCGCTTGCCGTCGCTATCGGTCTCTGGATCTATCGTCGAGGCGGTAACATCCTCGTGCCATCCATTATTGCCCTCGGCATCATGTATATCGGCATGGCAGTTGGTGCTTACCTCCTACCGATTGACTTGGGACATTGGTTCGGCATCCCGCTCCTCGGACAAACCTATTTGAACGTCGTTGTCATCTGGACACTGGTGCTCTTTGTCTACTGCTTCATTGCCTCAGTGTTGCCTGTCTGGACACTCCTGCAACCGAGAGATTTCATCAATAGCCACGAGTTGGTATTGGCACTGCTGCTACTTATACTCGGACTTGCTGTCGCTGGATTCACGGGCAGCGCAGATTTAGTGGCATCCGCACCGGCTGTCGCCTCCGACATTCCACCCGACGCACCACCGATCTGGCCCTTCCTTTTCATTACCATTGCGTGTGGTGCTGTTAGCGGTTTCCACTGCATGGTGAGTTCCGGTACGTCGAGCAAACAGGTAGCGTCTGAAGGCGACGCACAATACGTCGGCTATGGTGCGATGCTGCTTGAAGGGGGTCTTGCTGTTATTGTTATCCTCGCCTGCTGTGCTGGTATCGGTATGGGAATTTTCAATCGGACTGGCACTGGTGCAAACTATACATTCCAACCCATTGTTAAGGCAGAAAGCGCAGCCCCGCTTGCCAATCAAGAGGCGTGGAAAACCCGTTACGCGACAAGCACGGTGGTAACAAACCCTGATGGCACAACGCGGGTCGTTGGTGGTTGGGCAAGCCATACTCTCAAGGCAAAGGTGAGTGCATTTGTTGACGGAGGTGGAAACTTTCTCGCATCCCTTGGGATTCCACTTAAGATGAGCATTTCGATTATGGCGGTACTTGTTGCGAGTTTCGCGGCAACAACGCTCGATACAGCGACGCGATTGCAACGCTATGTCATCCACGAACTGGCACAAACTGTTAACATCAAACCGTTGACAAATCGTTATATCGCAACTGCGTTTGCGTTAGTGCTCGCTGCTGCTGTCGCCTTGCTACAGGGGGCGGGTGGACCTGGGAGTGGTGGATTGACGCTCTGGCCCCTTTTCGGAGCGACGAATCAACTCTTAGCGGGATTAGCGTTTATGGTCATCGTTTTTTATCTCCTGCGTCGCGATAAGCCTATCTGGTTCGCATTTCTCCCGATGCTTGTCATGCTCGTTATGCCAGCGTGGGCAATGCTCCATCAGATGTTCAACCCAGAGACGGGCTGGCTCTTCACTGGTCAATATCTACTCTTCGGATTCGGTGTCGCTGTTGAAGTGTTGCAGATATGGATGGTTGCTGAAGGGGTCATTGCATGGCGAAACGCGCGTGGGAATTACCCAGAACTTCCGCCATTGGAAACCGTCGCTGCTGATTAAAAGGCACAGATTCAAGACGCTAAAAACCGCTCCTGGACTCACCATACATAGGAAAATAGAACGATGAAAAACAAACAGCATAGATTAGAACGACTCCGACTTCGGGAGGCAGAAGGTAGCTTGACTGAAAAAGAACGGACAGAACTTTTAGCCATCTTCGCTGAGTTAGATGCGGAGGAAGCAGAGGCATTGAAACCAGGAAAAGAAAAAAGCCAAAAGCTGCAGGTAGAAAAAGCGGAACTTGAAGAGATGGCTTCGCAATTGCAAGATATTGTTACTGAGCATAAGCGACTGC
>VXZL01000413.1 GCA_009845505.1 Candidatus Poribacteria bacterium
CCGATTAGCAGTCGGTGTTGGGGCGTTTTTTTATGTATAGATGAAGGAGAAGTTTTTTGAGTTATCTAAAAAATATCTTACCTGTTTGGGTGGTAATCGTGCTGCTTTTGGTTGCAGGCACGAATAGCGTATCTGCTTTCTCTTTTCTCCCGCCCCCGGATGAGAAGACTGGTGCGCCGAATGAAGGCACTTGTAGGGATTGCCACGTTGGTAATGACCTTGATGCTTCCGGTGGTTCATTGATGTTGACAATTCCCGAAACATATCAACCGGGTGAGGTATATACAATTATCGTCAATTTATCACGTGCCGGACAGAGCAAGTGGGGATTTGAAATGACTGCGTTGGATGCGGATAGCGCACGTGCTGGTTCATTCACAGTCGACGCTGCAGCGAATACGCAGTTAACAGAAACAAACAGTAAGCAGTATATCCAGCATACGACTGCTGGGACTGCTGCAGGCACAAACGATGCGCATAGTTGGGAGTTTGAATGGACAGCCCCTGATGCTGATATAGGACCTATCACTTTCTACGCTGCGGGAAATGCCGCTAATAATGACAGTGGTATCACAGGCGATTATATCTACACAACACAGGCGGAATCAACACCGCCGGTTCCAGTAGTCGCGGGTGTGACCTTGGAAATTGTTGGGGATATGGCACTTTCGACAATGGATGCCGTTGCCGGTGTGAGTTATACCCTCAAAGTCACGAATACCGGGAATATGATGGACACAGTAACGCTTGAAGCCTCAGCAGAGGTGGGTATCGAAGGCGCTGTTCTTGGTGCTTTGAGTGACAGTTCAGTTGCACTTGAGGCTGGGGCATCTGTGGAGGTTACACTCAAGGTTGCAGGAGACCTGTTCACAGAACCCGGCGATTATGCTATTGGTGTGACGGCGACCTCTGGAACGGACAGCACGATGACTGCCGAGATCACAACGACAACCACGATAGAAATGCCACCGCCACCACCGCCACCACCGACCCCATGGGATGTTAACGGCGACGGGACGGTAAATATTCAGGACTTAGTACTTGTCGCTGGGCAATTCGGTCAGTCGGGTGAGTCTCTAAAAGGCGATGTCAACGGTGATGGGACGGTAAATATTCTTGATTTAGTCGCTGTTTCCTCACATTTCGGTGAAAATACAGAATAGTTGTCAGTTATCAGTTGTCGGTTTTCAGTTATGGTAAATTATAGAAATAAGTGGACATCTGGATGCCCGAACTTGTTCGGGAAAAGTGCGCTCTCCCCAACAAGTTGGGGCATCCGGACAGAGAGACATCTTAACCAGCTACTGGAGACCGACAACTAACAACCACTAAGGAAATATGAACATGGCATCTAAATATCGAGTTGGAATTATCGGATGTGGTGGTATTGCCAATGCTCACGCTCGGGGTTATCAGGGTGTTGAGCAGACAGAAATTGTTGCACTCGCTGATCCAGTTCAAGTAGCACTCGACAGGTTCGCCGACACTTATGGCGTACCCGCTGAAAATTGCTATTTGGATGCGCGCGAGATGCTGGATGAGGAAGACCTTGATATTGTCAGCGTGGCAACGTGGCATCAACTTCACGCACCCATGACAATTGCGGCGTGTGCGCGGAGTCCGAAGGCGGTCCTCTGTGAGAAACCGATGGGTGTGAGTATCGGGGAATGTGATGAGATGTTAATCGCCGCGCGACGCAACGATGTGAAGGTTGTGATTGGGCATCAACGCCGGTTCAATTCCGCTTGGACAGATGCTCGAAATCTCATCGCTGAGGGCGCGATCGGTGAACCTCGACAGATTGTCTGTCACGGGGGGCAAGGGTTATTAAATGACTGTTCTCATCTCTTTGATATGATGCGTTATGTCATCAGTGACCCGGATCCGCAATGGGTTATTGGTAACGTTGAACGAAAAACGGAACGTTACGAGCGTGGTATTCAAATTGAGGACCGGAGTGCAGGGATTGTCGGCTTTTCAAACGGCTGCATCGGTATGCTTCTACAGGAGATCGGCAGACCGAACTATCAAGGCGGTATTGTTTACGGGACAGACGGCATCGCGGATGTAACAGAGGCGCGCGTCCGCCTTCTGAACAATAAGGCTACAGACTGGGAAGAACGTCCTTCTGATGGTAGGAACCAACACGTTGCGCAAGCGGCTGAGCTCGTTGAGTGGATTGAGGGTGGTCCGGAACACCGCGGTGAGGCGAAACATGGACGTGCTTCCGTTGAAATTATTATGGCGATCTATGAGTCCGCACGGATGCACGAAGTCGTCCAGTTACCGCTCCTGACACATGCGAATCCATTGGATTTGATGATTGAAAGTGGAGATTTACCCATTGAACGCCCGGGACGTTACGATATTCGTGCGTTTCTCTTGCGCGGTGAATCCATGAAACCTGAAGAGTAAGAATTTCCTACAAACATTTAGAGAACCATGCAAATTACACAAGGTGTTACTGTTGGCTTAACAGCATTACGACGCAACAAATTGCGCTCCGTGCTAACGACGCTCGGAATTATCATCGGTATTGCAGCGGTTGTCGCGGTTGTCTCGGTCGGTGGTGGAGCGGAACATTTGATGCTCGCTGAGTTGGAACGGATCGGTGGTGCTGGGCTGATCGTCTGCTTCAGGAAAGGGGAGTTTCGTAGAGAGGACGGTTCGTACGTTGAGAATAAACATCCGGAGTATATTGAATATGAAGACCTCGGTTTTATCCTTGAAAACTGTCCTTCTCTTAAGGGAGCTACGGCACTGTCGCAGTTCAACCTTCCCGTATCGCACAAGCACGTTAACCAGTCGCTTGATGTTTGGGGCGTTACGCCCTACTATGAAGAGGTGAATAACTGGTACATTCAAGCCGGTAGGTTTATCACGCAGAGCGACATGGAGCGGAGAGAACCTGTTTGTGTGATTGGTTCTAAAGTCCGAGAAGACCTGTTTCAAAGGGAAGATCCGATTGGACTTGAACTCAGAGTCGGCAAGGAACGGTTCACTGTCATCGGTGTCATGGAGGAAAAAGGCAATAGTATGGCGAGTGAAGGGTGGGATAATCGCGTGATTATTCCACTCACCACGATGGAGATTCGATTTATCGGCCAACAGAAGGGGTGGATCTTCTTATGGGCGCAAGCCGAGAGTTATGAAAAGGTCGAGCAAGCCGTCGCTGAGGTCAAAGTCGCGATGCGCCAACAGCACGGCGATGAAAAATATTTTGAATTTTTTACTGCTAAAGAGATTATAAAGCAGGTAGGTAACGTGAGTCGGATTATTCAGGTCCTCCTCGGTGGCGTTGCGAGTGTTGCTTTGTTCGTTGGGGGTATCGGTATCATGAACATCATGTTAGTTTCTGTAACAGAGCGAACTCGTGAGATTGGCTTACGCAAAGCCATCGGCGCGAAACGCCGCGATATCTTGATTCAGTTCTTGATTGAAGCGATCGTTTTAAGCGTTTGCGGCGGACTCATCGGCATTTTCATCGGAAGCAGCCTCGCTTCCGTTTCGGGTCTGGTTATTTCAAAGCTCATGCAGGCAAGTTGGCCTGCTGTTGTCTCTGTCCAAGCTGCTTTGATCGCTTTTAGCGTCTCGGCGTTCATTGGTGTATTTTTCGGACTCTATCCGGCGAACAAAGCCGCCGGCCTCACACCAACAGAAGCCCTACGTCATGAGTAGCGGTTAATCGATAGGGCGTTCACTTCGTTCACTTTTAGCAATTAGTGGTTAGCGATTAGTAAAGAGATGCTTAATGCCCGTCGAAATTTTCTTTCCTACACGCTATCTGCTATCTGCTAATTGCCAATATGAAATCCCTCTATTTGACGTTCCATGTCTATCTGGCGTTCGCGCGGACATCTTTTCAGAGGCAGATGCAATATAGGATCGCGAACCTTGCGGGTTTAACGACCAATTTCTTCTTTCTGTTGGTGCAGGTTTTTGTCTATATCGCCTTCTATAAAGCCAGTACGGTGCCACAACCTCTCAATATAGATGACATCATTACCTATTTCGTCCTTTGCCAGGCATCCCTAATGCTCATGCCGTTATGGGGCGGTCGCGAAATTGCGGACACCGTTAGAAGTGGCAGCGTCGCACTCCAACTAACGAAGCCAGTTGATTTTCAGACATATTGGTTCGCGGATGAATGTGGTAGAGCCTGCTATTACTTACTCATGCGCGGGTTTCCGACCTTTCTTATCAGTCTTCTCTTCTTCAAGGTTACAATTCCACAGCAGCCCAGCGTCTTATTGGCGTTTACAGTTTCAATGATGCTTGCTATTTTCATGAGTGCTGCGATCACGATCACAATTTTTAGCAGTGCGTTCTGGACCCTGGATACGACAGGAATTTCTGGGATATCTGCATCTGTAATCACCTTCTTTTCTGGCATGTTGGTGCCGATCGCGCTATGGCCCGAATGGTTGGCACATATCGCCGACTGGCTGCCATTCAGCGGCTTGATTGATGTGCCGTTTAGTATCTATTTAGGCAAGGTTACAGGTATCGAAGTCTGGCGTGCTATCGGAAAACAGATGGCGTGGAGCCTCTTTTTTTTGGGGTTAGGACGCTTCCTTTTAAGTCGAGGGTTTTCGCGGTTGGTTATACAAGGCGGTTAGTAGACACTCCGAAAAAATGTACCATCTTTCTCTTTACTTCCATTTTGTCAAGCTCCGCATCCGATCGCAGATGGAATACCGGCTCTCGTTTGTTATTGAGCTATTTGCCCAAGCGTGTATCTCCGTCATTGATTTTTTCATGATTGCCCTTCTGTTTGACCGTTTCAAAGAATTAGCTGGATGGAGTCTGTGGGAAGTTGGATTCCTCTATGGGATGATTGGTATCTGTTTTGCAGTTGCTGAAATGATTGGCAGGGGGGTTGATACGTTTCAACGAAGTGTAGTGCGCGGTGACTTTGATACAATGCTTATCCGACCGCTCGGCACTTTCTTTCAAGTTTTTGCGCATGAATTCCTACTCCGTCGGATCGGGCGGTTGGCGCAAGCCCTGGTTGTCTTGCTTATTGCTAATTCGCAGTTAACTATAGACTGGTCATTTGCCAAGTTTGGCTATCTATTGATTTCACTCGCAAGTGGGACATGCTTTTTTATCGGTCTTTTCGTGATTGGCGCGACGAGCTGTTTCTGGACTGTCCAATCTATTGAGATTATTAATATTTTCACGCACGGTGGCGTTTTCATGGGGAGTTATCCGTTTTCTATCTATCGATGGTGGTTTCGTCACTTTTTCACCTTTGTTATCCCGCTGGCGTGTGTTAACTACTTTCCGTCCCTTTTTCTGCTGGGAAAAGTTGGATCGTTAGGTGTTTCACCGATTGGTGTGCAATTAGCCCCTTTCGCGGGCTTCCTCTTTCTCGGTATCACGATGCTATTCTGGAGATGGGGGGTCTTGCATTATCAGAGTACAGGACATTGAATGGTTATTAGTTGTTGGTTGTTGGTTAAAGGTGTGTTTGTAACAATTCTCGCTTAAAAAAATATGATTGAAGTTGATAACCTTAGCAAAACCTTCAAAGTCTATCATCACCGCAAAGGATTTTTCGGGAGTTTTGTGAATCTCTTTTCTCGCAAACACCGTATCGTCCAAGCAGTGGACAAAATCTCCTTTACCGTAGCACGCGGTGAAATCGTTGGATATTTAGGACCTAACGGTGCTGGAAAGTCAACGACTATCAAGATGTTGACCGGTATTTTAGTGCCTTCATCGGGCAGTGTGACTGTGAACGGTTATATCCCGCATCGGCAACGGAAGGAAAATGCTAAACACATTGGTGTCGTATTTGGGCAGCGCTCACATCTATGGTTCGATTTACCAGTTCAAGAATCATTTGCGTTGCTACAGCGTATCTATCGCATTCCAGAGACACAATACCGCCACAATGTTGAGATGTTTGACGAATTACTCGACCTTGGTGATTTTTTCCGGACCCCTGTCCGTCAGTTGAGTCTCGGTCAACGAATGCGTGCAGATATCGCTGCTGCGCTGCTCCACAACCCAGATGTGTTGTTCCTTGACGAGCCGACTATTGGGTTGGATGTGGTTGCGAAGGCACGTATCCGACAGTTTATCCAGCGAATTAACGCTGAACGACAGGTCACGGTTGTGTTGACGACGCACGATTTAGACGATGTTGAGAAGTTGTGCAAACGTGTTATTCTCATTGACAATGCGCGTCTCCGTTTTGATGGGGAACTCACTACACTGCGACGATTGCTTTCGACGGAACGGCTGTTGAGTGTCGATTACGCAGAAGTCTATCCAGACGTTGGTATTCCCAATGCGGATATTGTGTATCAGGAGGGTGCTCGCGTGCAGTATCGATTCTCTCCAGAAGAGATTAGCGCGGCGGATCTCATTGGTGCGATCCTCAAAAAGTTCAGAATTATAGATGTATCGATTCAGGAACCCGATATTGAGGACCTAATCAAAACCGTATACGAGGATAACCTTACGCTTGAGCGTAAGTTGGCGGAGCCGGTATCTCCGGACGTATAGGCGAATTGACTTGACAAACCGAAAATCTGCAGGGTAAAATGTATAAGGTTTTACTGAATCTAATTTCTGAAATTTAAAGGAGAGATACAAATGAATTTAAGAGATATGAGCGCAATTTGCGTCCTCGGCGTATTCTTGGCAATGTTCTCGTATGTCAACGCCGCTGATGCCCAAGAT
>VXZL01000108.1 GCA_009845505.1 Candidatus Poribacteria bacterium
CAATATTTGCTAAGCAAGTTAAAATCAAAATTGTTGTTAGATATCGCACTGTCGAATTTTCCTTTTTTTTAGAGTTTTCTCCAATTAGTGATATTGCACCAACTGCCTGGTATCTTCTGAAGCGCGTAATCTCGCGACCTATTGTAGATATAATAACCTTTTTCCCGCAAGAGATCAAGAAAAAATATCTGAGCTTTGAGATTTTAAGGTGCTTCCTGAGAGGTTTATCGCCGCATTTCAATGAGGTGCGCGCCTTCTAATCCGACACGGACATCCTCGTCATAACTCGTCACAACCACTTGATGTTCTTCAGCGAGTTGGCAGATAAAATCGACCATCAACGCCTTGCGTTCACTATCTAAATGGAGTGTAGGGTCATCAAATACAAAGAAACCGGGATTGCCTAATACATTGGCGAGGGCGACTTTGAAGCAGAGATAGAGGAACATCTTCTCACTACCACTCAGTAGCATCAAGCTTCGGTCAACACCATCTATGGTAAGGGACGGGAGGAGGTGTTGGCGTTGTAAGTCGATGCGGGTCTCTCCACCGTTCTGGCGAGAAGAAGAAAAAAGTTGCATCTTTTCGAGCCACCGATGGAGTTCTTCCTCAGCAGGTTTGAGAATCTGTTTTTGCAGGGTCGCGATGGTTTTGTCAACACCTGCACAGGCGAGTTCTAAGCTGAGGAGTGTCTTCTCAATATGCGATGCGTCTCTGTTGACGCGTTGAAGCGCGCCCAACCTATCTAAACGAACAGCCTCTTCTCGCTTGAGTTTGTCAAGTTGTTTCCGTTCGCGATCAATCTGGACTTTCAATTTAGATTTGTCAAGGCTTACGGTGGTTTCAGAAGCCTGCGATTTGGTATGTTGGATATCTCTTTCATTCAAGCGTGCTGCGAGTGTAGTAAGTTCGTTCTGAACGCCCTCAATTTCCTGTGTGCGTTGTTGAAATTGAGTTGCGCGGGTCTGTAAAGTCTCAAGGCGTTGCTCCAGGGCATGCCTACTTTCCAAATTTCGGGTTTCTGTCTCCAGCGATTTCTTGTGCGCCTCAAGTTCAGCGGAGTATTTCGTTTTTTCTTCTTCCTTCTCGTCAATAATCCGTTGGACGACTTCTTGTTCAACCTCTTGATAACAGGTTGGACAGTGTGGCTCTTCGCTTTCAATGAGCGATCGGAGGGTATAACAGACGTTTGTCAGTGCCGTGATTTGGGACTCAAGACGTCCGATTTGCTGTATAAGTTCCTCACGTTTTGTCTCTAACCCTGCAGCCTCCTGAATGGCAGTCTCAATTTTGGCTATTACCTTGTGGAGATGTGCAATATCGTTGACACCCCTTAAAGCTTCACTTTGCTGGCGTGTCAACGCGTCTAACTGCGTTTGTAAGCGATTCTGGTTCTGCGTCCATTCCGCGATGAGTTCGGCATCTCCTGTGTCGGCACCGTAAGCTGCTTCCAAGCCTCTTAATTTTTCTTCGATGCGCGCGATCTCAGTTTTATGGTCGTTCCGTGCATTGAAGCGGAGACTGTTTTGGTGCGCACGGATTCTGCCTTGTTCACGTTTAGCGATACGACGGGTATCAATGAATCGTTCCCGTACCTCTATTAACCTGTCGATGCCGAGGAGTGTATGAAGCACATCTCGTCGAGTCGTGGATTGACGTGCGAGGAATTCAAAGATTTCGCCTTCGCGGAGAAAAGTGGTGAGTGCGAGCTGCTCGTGCATAATCCCAAATCGCTCTTGCAGCATTGTTTCAGTTGCTTTGATACGCTTATCATCAAAAAGGACATGCCACCCGTCGCTTTTCTCAGCACGGAGTTGGAGGCGTTTTTCAGTTGCTCGATAGAGTTGGTAGCGTTCACCATCGGCGACGAATTGGAGTCCTGCTGTGCCACTATAGGCTTTGGCGTTCTTTATGGCTGAGCTATCCACGCGCGGCACAATCGGTTTACCGGTTAATGTGAAAAAGATGGCGTTGACGAGCGTGCTTTTTCCACTGAAGTTGGGACCAAAAATGAGATTGATACCGTTATGAAGTTCGAAATCACGCTGCTGGAAGCATCCGAAAGTTTTAAGGCGAATTCGCTCTAAGCGCATATTAGCTATCCCTTTTCTCATGAATGAGGTCATAAAGCATTTGGGCTCGGACTTTCTCGCGCCCATTTGTCAAAGTAAATTCAAATGCACGCACAATGACCTCAAGTTCATCAGGACCTAAGTCTCTATACTTCTCATCGCTCTGAATAAGTGTTTCAATTTCTTTTCTGTACACATTCAGTGTTTCGTTCTCAAGGGAGATGTCCATATTTGTGCCTCTCTGGTGCGGAGAAAAGGGGTGAACGGCACACGGCGTGTGCCTACTACTTTGTCAAATTTTCGTTTTGATCTGCATCAAGCGTTCACCGGCTTCCGCGAGGATGTCATCCGCCATACTAAACATAAATCGGAATTTCGTTTTGCCGAGGTGCGGACGACTGTAGAAACTGGATCCCGGCACGCCGCCGACACCAATTTCCTTCACCAGCCAGTGTGCGAAGGCTGTATCGTCCGGGAAACCAAAGTCTGTGATGTCTGTCATAATGTAATACGCGCCTTCTGGTTGATGACATCGAAATCCTGCTTCCGTAAGATTTTTCAGAAGACGTTTACGATTCTTGTCATATTTCGCAACGAGTTCTTGGTGGTAACTCTGCGGTAAGTTAAGGGCAACGACTCCCGCACGCTGAAGCGGATGTGGGGCACCGACGGTGAGGAAGTCGTGCATCTTACGAATCGCATCGGTCAGTGTTTGTGGTGCAATGACGTATCCCAACCGCCAACCTGTCATTGAATACGCCTTGCTTAACCCTGATACCGTAATCGTTCGTTCCCGCATCTCTGGTAGAGAACCGATGCTGATATGCGGTTTCTCATCATAAATCATGTGTTCGTATATTTCGTCAGTGATTGCGAGGCAATCGTATTCACAGCAGAGGTCGGCAATCTGTTGAAGTTCATCGCGTGTAAAGACTTTGCCAAGCGGATTGTTAGGGGTATTTATGACAATCGCCTTTGTGTTGGGAGAAAAAGCCGCCCGCAGTTCGGAGGTATCGTAGGTAAAGCGGATAGTGCCATCAGAGGCAGGTGTCTCTTGCAATGCGACATAGACAGGCGTTGCTCCGGAGATGATGGTATCGGGTCCGTAGTTTTCGTAAAAGGGTTCAAAGATGATAATTTCGTCGTTCGGATTGATAATTGCGAGGAGTGCGGAGAGCATGCCTTCGGTTGAACCACAGGTGACGGTAACATTTCTGTCGGGATCCGTGGGAATGCCGTTAAATGCTGTCATCTTTTGTGCGATTGCTTCACGGAACACCGGCGCGCCCCATGTAATGCTATACTGATTATATCCCTCTTGAATTGCTTTAATTGCGGCGGCTTTGACTTCGGGAGGTGGTTGATATGCAGGGGTGCCTTGGGATAGGTTAATCGCGTTGTGGCGCAAGCAGAGCTGCGTCATACCTCGGATGACAGATTCCGTGAAACGTGTGGATTTGTCTGAGAGTTTGGATTGTTTTGCTGTTTTTTCGAGCCGTTTTAAAAGGGGTTGGTATTTTTGCATAGTGTGTAGTGTTCGGTGAGTTTCATCGTAAAAGGAGAGAGGCGACAAAAATTGCCGCCTCATTTCAGTTAGCGCAGTCTCTTAATATGCGCCCAAGATGTAGTGAGTTTATCCTTCGGATCGACAGCCAAGAACTCCTCTGCTCCCATCTCCATGCTCTGTTTCATCTCATCGTCAGAGAGGGCACGGTTCCAGAGGCGAACCTCATCAACAATGCCGGGCCATGCTTCACCAGACCATGTGCCGATCTGAACGCGGCTCGTAGCACCTGCGGGTGCAACAGGGTTGTTGGAGTCCTGTTCGTGCGTGACTTCACCATCGACATAAATTTTCACCTTACCCTTGTTATCAGAAGTGTGTGTATAGGAGAGATAGTACCACTTACCGGTATCAAGGGGGGTTTTGTTATCATTAATGTCAAGGAATCCACCACCAGCACCGTTCGTCCAGACCTTTATCCCGTTTTGGGGGTTCATGCCGTATCCGAATCCGATATGCCTTCCACCGCCCCCCATGCGGGTGCCAAAAACGATAGCGTGTGCGCTTGGGAGTCGGTCGAGATTAATCCAGGCGGCTTGCGTGATTTCATCTTCAATGTGAAAGGCTGCATCGTCTTCCACCGCCACGAAATCGCTGGATGCGGAGAATTCCAGTGCCTTTCCGAATTTACCGTCAACCCATTTAGCACCACCGTTGAGTTCACCTTCAAATCCGTTTTCTGAGAAGTCCTCAGTTGCGTTTCCAGCACCCTCGTCAAGTGGCATATACAACACAAGGCCTTCGAGTAAATCGGCAGTCGCGAGAGGATTACATACCAAAATACAAAACAAGAGAATAGAAAATCGTTTCATGAGTTACATCCATGTAGATACTTATATGTATAATAATACCACAAATCGTGGTAGGTGTCAAATATGTTTATGATGGCTGTCAGCCATCAGCCGTCAGCAGTCAGCGGAGAAATGCTGAATCACTGGCATAGCTGCCAGCTTCTACCGGGGACATCGGTGCGGAACACTTCCACATTGCCTCGGTCTGCCATTGTGACGTAGCAGGTGCGTCCGTCTGGACCGCCGAATGCAATATTTGAGCAGCGCTTCCCTGTCAACTTCACCTCTAACAACACCTCACCTGCGGGTGAGAGTTTTGCGACCGTCCCTTTTCCGTATCGAGTGACATAGAGGTTGCCCTCAATATCGCACCGCATTCCGTCCATATTGAAATCTGGAAACTGAATCAGCAAGCGTTTATTGCCAATCTCACCTTCAGGCGAGAGGTCATAAGCCCAGATGTTACGTTGCACCGATTCGTTGACATACAGCACTTGTTCATCAGGACTTACCTCAATCCCGTTTGTGGTTCCCATGTCTGGTTCTAAGAGGGTTACCTTTCCATCGGTATCCACTCGCCAGATTTGTCCGGTGAACTCCGCCCAATTCGGATCGCTGACGTAGAGAATATCGTTTGCGCCGATAGCAAGATCGTTAGGCTGATTCATTGTCGGTTCGTGTGCATGGACGCTAATTTCGAGCGTGTCCATATCCACTTTTAAGACGTTATGGTTGGTGTAATCAGCGATGAACATAAAACCTTTGCTGTCAAAGCGGATACCGTTACCAATACTACCGGTTGGTAGCTCGACGAAAACGCTTGCAGTGCCATCAGGTGTAACTTTGCCGATGGTGTGTTGTCTGGCATAATTGACGGCATATAAGTTGCCAGCTGCGTCGCAGGCGGGTCCTTCGATACCAGATGTAAATCCGTTGACCTGTGTAAATTCCTGAGCGACAAAAATTTCTTCGTTCATTTTTTCTCCTTGGTTTTTTACCTTACAGCGGAACAGAGCACGAAAACACCGGTATAGGCGTGTGCAAAGTTACGTCCACCAATTGGTGCGAATTCTGAGTTTCCGAAGAATCCTATAATCGGGAGTCCAGGGAATTTATCTTGGATAACACTGATGTCGTGATTCGCTGCGCCGTAGAGTCCTTTCCCGCGCCCGAGGCAATTAAAATAGAGTCCGAATGCAGGCGGTTGGGACTGCGTTTTTTCAGCCAATTGTGCGATAATCACCCGAATTTCTTCAGCGGCGGCGGCTGGATTCCGAAGGTGGAACTGCACTAACTGTCCTTCTGTCACTTCCTCAGAAACAGCGATTGCGGCGTGTTCCTCGTTAATACCGACCAGATTACGAATTAGAAAATCACCCCGTGTCGGGTTTCTGTTTTCAGCATCCATTGCGACACCGACGAAAACCGTGCCTCCTGATTTACGAATATCGTCTTGTGTTAGGAGTTGCAGGGTTCCCTTGAAGTTTTCCAACGCCGGTTCACCGTCTAATTCAAAGATGATGCGCCCTTCGGCTTTCGTAACCTCTCGTGGCTTCCCAATGGGCTGACACCCTTGTGCAACGCCAATCTCTGTGGTGAGATTCCCTGTCAGCAGTACTCCCGTGACACCGCGTTCCGTCGCTTGCTCACCTTTCCAGTGGTACATCTGTGCGCCGGTTGCATCGCCAGAAACGGCAGCTCCGACGATAGGAAGTGCGGCACCATCACTGCCAATGTGACTGACGAGTTCTGCTGGATTTATTGCGCGGATATCTGGAAAAATTACGAGAAGTGCGTCGTCGCCTATTTCAGGTTGGATATGCTCCTGAATTTGGTCACTAATCTCTGATTCTGTGCCTTGTGCAGCGAACGATATAGCAGAAAGTTCCTCGGCGCGGATGACCATTACAGCGATAGCGGGTTCACCTTCAAACTCGCCTGCCGAGGTTAAGACGCTCATCCCACTGCAGCCGATAAGTTCATCACAACTGGAGTTCGCCTGAACGGCTTGATATAACTCGTGATATTCTGCTTGGTAATTAATGGTTGCGAACACAATGGCAAGATCGGCTTTCGCAATACCTGCGTTCCCCATAGCCAGGCGTGTTGCCCGTTCTGCTGCTTCCGTAGTGGAGAGGCTTTGCGAATGTCCTACACCTACATGTATCATTTTGTCCCTCCGCTTTTTGCGACATATCATATAGTATCTACGAGAAAAAGTCAATATATTGGTTGTTAGCTGTTGGC
>VXZL01000248.1:0-531 GCA_009845505.1 Candidatus Poribacteria bacterium
CCATAACTATAGGCTTTACAATAAAAGGTCAAAAATCCCTGAAGAAAATTACCTCGAGTGTGTTAAACCATTTGGCAACGGAGAACGGCTGTGTTAAAAGTCTTCCATCATTTCCGTTGCTGCTTCATTTGTGGCGTGCATCAGATTGAGTTTTAGTTGACCGCTCCACCCTAAAATAACAAAATGGTATCAAGGGAGGTTTCTACGTGAAATCGTTGTTTCTTTTGCTAATTTTCGCCATTGCCGTTGGAAATTATGTCTCCATCGCTGAGACACCCGACGGGCTTGGCATCCCACCGTGGCATCCCACAGGACAATACACACATCCCGCTATTCGTGAAAGTTCAGGCATCGTTGCAAGCCACCAGTTTGAGGGAGTTTATTGGACCCTCAATGACTCTGGCAACCCCGCAGCACTCTACGCAACAAAACTGAACGGCGAGTTAATTCAAGAGATCTCGATACAAGATTCCCAAAACTTCGATTGGGAGGCACTCGGCATTGATGATAAAAATCAGCTCTGGATCGGTG
>VXZL01000248.1:541-6648 GCA_009845505.1 Candidatus Poribacteria bacterium
CGTTTGAGGATACAACTGCGGAGGTTATCGCAAGTTATCCGTATCGGTATCCGAACGAAAATGTGGATGCTGAGGGATTGTTCATTGCCGATGGTGTTCCTTACATTGTTTCCAAGGAGCAGGAGCGCGCAGTGCTATACCGATTTCCAGCACTGGAAGTGGGCGTACAACAAATTTTAGAACGCGTTGGGGAGTTCACCGGGGCGAAGTGGGTTACGGGAGCAGGATTGTCAGCTGATGGAACGCGGCTCGCCGTCTGTACCTACGACGCGCTTTGGGTCTATCTGGGTACAGTGGGCAATTTCACACAGATCATTCAGGGCGAACCGTGGCATCTCGAGCATAACTTTTTCGGAGAGGCTGTCTGCTTTGATGGCTACGATCTTGTCTTAACCAACGAAGCGCGCGATCTATACCGGCTGCCACAATTTTGGTATGAAAAAGAGTGGGCCTTACCTTCAAAAAACACACGAGCGGCGGTTGCCTTACTAACAGACGGGGATGAATTTCAGGTGGAAAGTTACCGGGCAGCGGGCATTGCGATTGGCGGCGGGCATGTTGCTTTGAATGTTAAAGCCCCGGGTGCAGCGTTAAACCAACGGGTTGAAACGGATTATAGAAGTCTATACGAAGTTAGTGCTATTCTGACGCGTGGACCAGAATATGGGCAGGTAGAGTTAAGGGTTAACGGAACAGTGTTAGGTTCACCGTATGATTGCTACAATCCAGAACTAATGGTTGGGACACTGGTAACATTCGGCACAACCCCGCTGAATGCCGAAAATAATCAAGTTGTGCTCAGCGTGGTCGGAAAAGCAACCAAAGCCACTGGCTACAAAATCGGAGTTGATTCCTATCAAATACGACATGTTTCACCTTATATTGACAGTTACCTTGTTCTGGGTCCATTTCCAAAGGCGGGAGTCAACACCGTTGATGAATCTTCCCATCCTGAAATTGACCTTAACCTTGAGAGAATCTTTGAGGGAATTGACGGCAAAACTATTCGTTGGCAGGAAGCAGCGACTGAATCAAACGGCTTTCTCGATTTGAACAAAAACATCGGTGCTGGGGACATAGCCTTTGGGTATACGCTTACCCATGTCTATGCCCCGAAAGCGATGGCGTTTGTGCTCCTGCTCGGCAGTGACGACGTAATCACGCTGTGGTTAAACGACACAGAAATTCATCGAAATGATGTCATCCTTCCTACCATTCCAGATCAACATGCCATTCCTTGCCAACTAAAAGCGGGGTGGAATACGGTTTTGTCCAAAACGAGTCGAAATGGCGGATACTGGGGATTCTATTTGCGATTTGCAGATGCCGATAGGGTTCTCAGGTATAGCCCTTATTCCGTGAAATAACAGGTGTATCCGAGAAAGGTCGGGGTTAGAAACCCTGCCTACAAGTTACTGAAATGCCTGCTTGTTTGTACAATTCACCATGAATGGTGCTATTGATAGACAGGCATTTCGTTTTAAGAAATTCTTGGGTTTCGTATCTTTTTTCGCCAATTCGGTGCGGTTGGGCAACCGCACCTACCGGGCCTGGGGGTCAAAAATCGCTCAAAAAGTGGAAAGCTGAATAGTCCTGATTGATAGAGAAAATATGTTGCGTTCTTCTCAGTTTCGTGATACACTCTAATCACTTCCGAACCAGTTTGTGTCTTTAGATATAGGATGACTTCACAGGAGGACGGATAGAATGAAACAGATATTCAGTTACGCGGCATTATGCTGCGCTATGATGTTTATAGCGGTAGGCTATGCTACAGCAGATTTAGCGGAAGGACTTGTCCTTTACTTCACGTTTGACAATGTTAACGGCAAGACAATTGTTGATGACTCTGGCAATGGACTTGATGCAGATGTTATTGCGAATACCGATTTTGTGGATGGCAAATACGGGAAAGCAATTCATATCACTGCACTGGGGATGGATTGTGTGAACGTTCCTGCGTCTGATGAACTGAAAATTAGTGGCGAGATAACGATGGCGGCGTGGATTTATCAAGAAAGTTGGAACACGGATGCACAGTGGTTCGATAAAAACTGCCATAACGGCGGCGAACATAATTCCTACGGTATCGGTGCTTTTAACGGGGGCGCGAATTTCAATATGTTCTTGGGTACAGGGAACGGCAGACCTACATTAAGCCAGCCACATGGATTGGACACGGATACGTGGTATCACGTCGTTGGTACTTATGACGGTGCAACCATGAAGGTTTATGTGGATGGTGAGGTCGCAGCGGAGCAAGACCAGAAGATTGACTTCCAAGGCACGAATGACCAGGATTTGCGGATTGGATGTTCTAAGGACAGACCGAATTATACTTTCGAGAACGGTTCTATTGATGAGGCGGCTATTTGGCGGCGTGCGCTCAGTGAGGCTGAGATTAATGAGATAATGAATGAAGGGTTCCTCGCAGTTTCGCCACTTCATAAAGCTGCGACAACATGGGGCAATATTAAGCGGACAACTATTGGTCGCTAAACATAGAATTTCGTAAAAATCAGGGCAGACGCAAAATTGCGCTGAGAGAGTTATCTTGCTACGTCAGAGACGCTACATACTACGGGAACGGTGCGGTTAGAAACCGCACCTACCACGGAGGGTGTAAGTCCTAAACGTTGAACGGCACAGGTGTTAGCCTTAAAAAATGGGAAGTACCTGTGCCTTTTCTATAGGGACAGAAAAAAATGGTAAAAATCGGAATTATTGGTATCGGGTTTATGGGCATGATCCACTACTATGGGATTCAGCGTGCCACCGGTGCCGAAGTGGTTGCTATTTGCACACGCGACCCGAAAAAACTATCTGGTGATTGGACTGGCATTCAGGGCAATTTTGGACCTCGTGGCGGTATGGAAGATCTCTCGAACGTCCGGAAATATAGTGAGATTGACGAGCTCCTTGCGGATGAAGAGGTCGATTTGGTTGATATTTGTCTGCCGACACATCTCCACAAATCTGTCAGTATGGCATCCCTTGCAGCTGGGAAACATACGCTCGTTGAGAAACCGATCTCAATCTCTATGGACGATGCGAATGAGCTTGTTGAACTGGCGGAAAAGATAGGCGCGGAGCGGAAGGCTGCGCTACAAAGTCCGTGTTTTCTGATGGTGGCGCATGTGCTTCCTTTCTTCGCTGAATATGCCTATGCGAAACGCGTGGTCGAAGAGGGAAAATACGGCAAATTGCTCGGTGCACATTTCAAACGTATCACCTCCAGACCGGGGAAGCCACGAAATATCGATGACCTTGAAAGGAGTGGCGGTCCGGGGATTGATTTGCACATCCACGACACGCATTTCATTCAATTGCTCTGTGGTGTTCCCGACGCTGTGTTTTCGCAAGGTAAACTTGCAGGTGCTAACTATGTGGAGTATTTGACGACACAGTACATCTACAACGATAAAAATATTTCCGTGAGTTGTTCATCTGGCGGGGCAACGCAGCGTGGACGTGCGTTCTCGCACGGGTTTGAAATCTATCTCGAAAAGGCGACACTGCTTTATGATTTCTCGACATTGGCGGGTGAAGCGTCTACTGCGGTGCCGTTGACGCTGCTGAATAACGAGGGAGAGGTCGAACAGGTAGACTTGGGGGATGTTGATCCGATTGATGCCTTTACTGCCGAACTTCAATACGCTGTTGATGCGATTGATTGGGAAAACGAACCGGCGGCACTGTCAGGGGTCGGTGCAAGGGACGCGTTGTTGTTATGCTATAAAGAGGCGGAATCGATTAGGACTGGCGAGATTGTAGCGATTCGCTAAATAATTTGGTAATGCTGTAGGTAAGGATGGAAGAGTAGAAGGATGGAAGCAGGAGCAGGTTGGAAGCAGGGCAGGATTGGCAGGTCGAAAACAAGGGAGGATGAAAGAAGAACCTCTTCCCCCAATCTTCCAGTTTTCCAGTCTTCCAATGTTTTTTATTCCGTTAGTAATATCGGCGAACTGTATGTCCCTCTTGAATGTCGAGAGGCTGTTTTCGCGCGGGCACGCGTCAAGTTGTTCGCGCATCAGGACTTGAGGCATCTCAATCGGATTTTTACACATATCCGACACAGTGGTGTTGCGGTTGTAGAAGGACAGTGGGAACAGATTACGGATGTTATGGACTATATCCAACGCCACAAACAGGATTTAGTCCAACAATCGTATCGTGAAGTCAAATCACGTGATCGAAAAGAATTGCGCGGAAGATCTACAAACCGTGCTTTGCAAGCAGCCTTAGCGCGCCTCATGTGTTGGGCAGATGCGGACGGCATATTACAAGTTGAACCACCACTTGTTCTCCCCTACCTATTGGAACTTGCGGGTGAACCTCCCGGCGCGAACGAAGGAAAACCTTTTCTTCTATCCCTGACAAAAATCCAACAGATTCAGAATGCGCTGGCGGGGACGTATCCTATTCACGCGCTTGATGCTTCACTTGTCGCTTCCGAAAATGTCCTCGCTCCGCGCTCGCAGGAGACGATTGAATGTTTTCAGGAAGCGTTACAACATATCCGCGCACATCATCCGACTGCAGTAGTCGCTGATATTGGATGTGGCAGTGGATGTTTGACTTTGTTGGCACGACAGGAATTGGGGGAACAGGTTGAGGTATATGCCTCTGATCTGCTCCCAGAAGCCGTTGCGACGACGAAGTTGAACCTTCAACGTCTGCTTTCAGATTCAGACGCTGTACACGTCATGCCTCCCGGTGATCTGTTTGATCCTTTTCCTTCACATCGGTTTGATGCGATTCTCTTTAATGCACCATGGGTCGTCGCCCGTGTCCGCACGCGTGCTGAGCTTGCGATTCACGACGAGAAACAGGAGACGGTGAAACGCTTTTTTGGGCAAGTGTCAGATTTTCTGAAGCCTCATGGGACGGTTTTATTCGGTTATGCCGATGCTTCAGGACCGAAGGCGATTCGGAATTTGGAGACGCTGATTGCCGAAGCCGGTTTTGAAGTGGACACTCTCTTTAAGAGGCGGGTTGCGACGCACCGTTCTAAACGGAAGTGGGAGCAGATTCGGGTGTATGTGTTGGTTAGGATATAGGTGGATTGTCTGAATCAGGATTTACAGGATTCAAGGATTTGCGGGATTGGGAACCTCTTCTACAAGAGGTTTTTTATTTTTCGTTGACGCATCAGTCGGAAGGTGGTATGCTAAGGGAAATATCTGTGGAGGTTGTAGGTTTGAACACACCAAAATATCCCAATCGATATGCACTCCGTGAAGCACTCGACATATACTTAGAAGCGATGTCCCTTTTTGTTAGCAAATATCTGGATGTTGACATCAAGGAAGAGGAAATCGAAGAAAAGGATATTGCACATTATATTGAAACAGGCTGGAATACTTTTAAAGAGCAATTTAAGGTTTATGACCGCTATGGTAAATTCCATCATTATTATGAGGCTCGGACCGTAACAAGTTTGATAGTGGAGGGACGAAATAGGAACTCACATCAGCGCTTGAAAGACTTAAATCCTCTATTTACGCGAGCTCAATTGTTTTTTATTGCTGAGATACTCGGAAAAATTGACGCGCTGGATGCACAAGGTGATGTGGAGGAAATTCTTGATGAACTCTTTAAGGATCCAGTGGCAGACGAAGAAAAAGGGAAAAAGAAACTATCTAAGCAGTTGGTTGATAACGCTATTAAGCTCAGAGAAAAGGAGGAAGATCTAATGGGATTATCAAACCAACTTAGAGATGCCAAACTGCAGGTAGATGAGAAAGAGAAACAACGTAAGAAATTAGATAGGCAGCTGAAGGACGCAAAAGGACGGACTGACAAGCTGAAAAGTGAATTGGCGGGCGCGAAAAAACGTTTGGAAGAATCCGAAGCGGCACAAACAAACTATAAAAACCGGCTGGAAGCTGCCCGGGAAGAACTAAAGGAAGCGAAAGCAGAATGGAAGGAGGGCAAAGAACGCCTTACGCTAAATAATACTATTGCACATATTCTTGAACACGAGCAGCATTTGACAGAAGCCAATGAAGCGAGCACGAAACAACACGTTATCTTACCAATTCTGCGTGCTTTGGGATGGGACGATACCTTGGTGTCCATGGAAGTTCTTCCTGAATATGCTGTTA
>VXZL01000482.1 GCA_009845505.1 Candidatus Poribacteria bacterium
TCCCAACACTGCTTATTGCGTTTTTCAATCGCTCGCGACAGTTCACAATGAGTCGAAGACGACAAAACAGAGGAATTAGAACCCATGGCAATGTCCGTTTACGCAGGTACAACTTTAAGTGAAGCACAAAAGATTATCGCGGGCGATTACGCGGCTTTTGATTGGCGTGAGCACGTCCCCTACTGCAAGGTGTATCTTGGTATGGATCCAGCGATTCGGGATGCGGAGAATGCCCTTGACGACGACTCGGACAAACCAGTTGTTGTCGCGCTGCTGCTCAAATCGGAGAAGATGCTTGTCAAAGACCGGGTCAGGCGTCTCAGTGCCATCAAAACTGTACGAATTATACCGGACGAGGAACTCCTCAAACGGACAGGTTACCTCTTTGATAACGAAAATCTGGCTGGACTTTCCGAAGGTACCGTAATGCGTGCAAGCAACGGTGTTTACATTGTGCAGTGCGATGCAGATCAATATCAATGTTCGTTGCGCGGAAAACGAGATGCATTTAGCACAAATCAACAGGTTTATGTTGGGGACCGCGTCAAAATTCAGGTGATTGATGAAACCCATGGTACGATTGCAGCCGTCATGCGGCGCAAAAGCGAATATAAACGCAAAGGAACACAATCTAAAGGGGTTATTCGCATTCCAAATCTCGATGGATTGGTTATTGTTTCTTCTGTAAAAGAACCTCCAATCTGGCAGCGAATGCTGGACAAATTCCTTGTTATTGCCGAAGCGTCGGGGATTGAGCCACTTATCTGTTTCAATAAAATTGATATGCTTAAAGACCGAGCGGAAGTGGATTCGATAACCGCAGTCTACGAGAGAATCGGGTATCGAACAATCCTTACAAGCGCAACGACTGGCGAGGGAATAGAGGATTTGAAAGCGTGGATGAAAGGAAAGATTTCGGCACTCACTGGATTATCGGGGGTCGGGAAATCTTCGCTTTTGAATGCTATTCAACCCGGTTTGAAATTGAAGACGAACGCGGTGAACCCGAGACGAGGCGGAAGACACACGACCGTTTCAACCCAACTTTACAATTTGGATTTCGGCGGTTTTATCGCCGATACACCGGGGCTTCGCGAGTTGCACTTTTGGGACATCGAATCTCGTTTAATGGACCGCTATTTCCCAGAAATAAATTCACTCCGAGAACGTTGCGTCAAAGGTGCCTGCACGCATGTTCATGAGGAAGGTTGTGCGGTGCAGGCTGCCCTGAAAACAGGGGACATCTCAGAGTTTCGGTATCAGAGTTACTGTGAATTTCAAGAGTATAAGAGATGAGTATTCATCAAACCGATATTAAACTCATGAAGATGCAAGTTGAAGTGCTATTCACGCAGGACGAGAATGGGTGTCTTCAACATATCAACGAACCTACCGGTGCTGCAGAACCAGCACCTCGTTTCTTCTTTGGATACACCAACGAAGGTTCAATATGTAAGTTCCGGCACAATCTTCCCGACCACGTAGTTACACAACTCAAAGAAGTTGCCGCTGCTGAACCGCTGCCCATGAATCCGCAGAAGATTCCAAAGAACCGTAGGCAATTCGAGGATATTCTTCAAAGTCACGCACCGATTGAACGGGTCTGGGTTGGGCCCGCCTATCGCTTTCCTGAACACATTGCCCCACCGACAAATGTTATCCACTTATTATCAAGTAAAGATGCAAGACTTCTAAAGGGAGATTTAGCCGACATAAGGCCGGAATTAAATAGTCCGCACCCGTGTTTAGCAATCATAGAGGATTCGCAGGTAGTGTCAATTTGCCGAAGTGTCCGTGCCTCGGCACGCGCCCATGAAGCAGGCGTTGAGACTCTGGCTGGTTATCGGCGATGTGGATATGCCACGTCGGTTGTTGCTGCTTGGGCACTCGCTGTTCGTGCGTTGAACCGCATTCCGCTCTACAGCACTTCGTGGGCCAATATCGCTTCTCAAGGTGTAGCACGGCGATTGGGCTTGGTGCAGTATGGTGTGGATTATCACGTGACATGATGTATGGAAACGTCCTACAACTGTGAACTTGACATCTACCGCACATTATGGTAGACTACGGCATTCGTAATAGAAACCAATCAACGATTAGGAGGAACACACTATGCAACGAATGACAAATCGATATAGCACTCCGCTAAGAAAAGGATCCAACAGACATTTTCATTTCCTATGTATCGGCTGCCTATTGCTCATCACTTTCACTTCAGTCGGGTTCACTGCTGAACTGGACCTCGTCCGTGAAGTAGAATTTCAACCGCTCGTGTCAGCAACCCAACGGCTCATTGAAGCACTCGATTATCTCGGTTCACCCCTATCTGAAGGCGACCTCTCAGCAATCAAGAAAGCCTTGGTCTCCGATAATCACCAACAGGCAATTGTTGACATCCAAAAAATTCTTGACCTATATTGTCTGGTCGGTGTCAACATCAATCCTGAGAGCCGTGTGAGGGTTAAAGAAGGTCCGGTAAATAAGGAGCTGATGCAGCAGGGGTGGCGCACCTTTTTAGTGAAAGTTCACAACGAGGCTGGCGTGACAGCACCCTTAGCCGCAGAAAGCGCGAATGCCGCGCCGCTCTATAAACGTTCCACCGGCAGTCCTGATCCGGAGACAACCGTGCCGACAAGCGATATTCCGCATCGTTTTTTGGATATTGAAGTCTATGCCAATCCACCTTTGAAAGCAAGTCTTTCAGGATTAGAATTGGAATATCGTATTGTTCAACTCTACAGCCGTGATACAGGAAAGCGGGAAGCAACCCTTAGTTTCAACGTCGGTCAAGGCACACAGGACATCGGTTTCCGAAGTGAAGTGCCTATTCTATTTAACTGCGTGCCAGCCGTGGCTGTAAAGTTGGAAGTGTTGGACTTCGACGGAAAACCAACAACCGCGGGTTTTATCATTCGCGACGTATTGAATCGGGTGTATCCGTCACGTGGACGCAGACTTGCCCCCGATTTCTTCTTTCACAATCAAATTTATCGGCACAGTGGCGAATCCGTTCTCTTGCCACCGGGTAACTATACTGTTGAATACACACGCGGACCCGAGTATAAGATAAAGACCCAAACCATTACCGTTCCGAATGCTGAGACGCATCAAGAAACCTTTCATCTGGAAAGATGGATCCATATCGCGGCAGAGGGTTGGCGTTCCGGCGACCATCACGTACACGCCGCTGGGTGTTCACACTATGAAAGTCCGACGGAGGGGGTTACGCCTGAGGACATGATGCGCCATATTCTCGGTGAAGACCTTAATGTAGGGTGTGTACTCTCTTGGGGACCGTGCTGGTATTACCAAAAGCAGTTTTTTGATGGCAAGGTTCACGAACTCTCGACCGACGACTATGTGATGCGCTACGATGTGGAGGTTTCAGGATTCCCGTCCTCGCACGCCGGACATCTCTCCATACTCCGACTCACTGAGGACGACTACAACGGTGTTGAACGCATAGAGGAGTGGCCGAGTTGGGATCTGCCTGTCCTCCAATGGGCAAAAGAACAGGGCGCGGTGACGGGTTTCAGTCACAGTGGTTGGGGCTTAAAAGTGGATGGAGACGAACTCCCTAATTACAACATGCCGCCTTTTGATGGTATCGGTGCGAACGAGTACATCGTGGATGTCGTTCATGATGCTGTCGATTTCATCTCTACGGTAGACACACCGGCTATTTGGGAACTGAGTATCTGGTATCACACTCTCAATTGTGGTTTCCGCACGAGAATCAGCGGCGAGACGGATTTTCCTTGCATTTACGGTGAACGCGTTGGGTTGGGTCGTATCTATGTAAAAATGCCCCCCGGTCCTCTTAATTTCGATGCATGGGTAGACGGATTGAAGGATGGTCGCTCCTACGTCGGGGATGGCAAAAGTCATCTGTTGAACTTCACTGTTGGCGGTGTCCCCGTGGGAGAAAAATCGCCAACCGGAGAGATTAGCCAGTTGGATTTGGAAGAACCCGGCACGGTAACTGTCACTGCACGTATTGCTGCACGCCTTAACGAGACACCGAATCTTGAGATAAAGAATCGTCCATTGGAACAGCAACCCTATTGGGACGTGGAACGCGCTCGCATTGCGGAAAGCCAGAAGGTGCCTGTTGAACTTATCGTCAACGGGCAATCGGTTGAGACGCAAGAAGTCGTGGCTAATGGTGAAGTCGTTCCCGTTCAATTTGAGGCATCCATTGACAGGTCGAGTTGGGTTGCACTACGCATCTTCCCGTCGTCTCATACGAATCCGGTTTTTGTTATTGTGGACGGCAAACCAATCCGTGCAAGTCGCAGGAGTGCACAGTGGTGCTTGGAGGCTGTAGAAGTCTGCTGGAACGCAAAGGTTGACCGTATTCGAGAGGAGGAACGCGATGCCGCCCGCGAGGCGTATAACGTAGCATCGCAGACATATCAGAAGATTCTTGGAGAATCCGATGTGGATTGAAATAAACTTTTAAGGAGCCATGTTATGAAACTTACACCACAAGAGGTCAAACGATTCAGACAGGTAGGCTATCTCAACATAGAAAAACGACTCATTGATGACAAACACCTTGCCGTGCTACGTGAACATTACGACGTACTCTTTGCGCAGAGGCGCGGCACGATTGGTGAGGGGTTGCGTAACCTCGCAGTCGTTGGGGACTCGGAAAGCGATGAAGACGCTGATCGTGACGAAGAAATGCTGCAGATCATGGAGATGTGGCGTTTGGATGAGGAATATCGGAAACTGCTCTACCACGAACCGTTGTTAGACATCGCCGAGAGTTTGATCGGTCCCGATATCCAGTTATTCCACGATCAGGCTCTCTACAAACCCGCCTATCACGGGGGTGAAGTCTATTGGCATCAGGACAATGCGTATTGGCAATGCGACCCGCCGAATCTTGTGAGCATCTGGATAGCACTCGACAATGCCGACGAAGAGAACGGTTGTATGAACGTTATCCCCGGCAGTTACTTGGAAGGATTAGCGGCACACGGACGCGCGCAGTCAGAGAAAGGTAAGTTGCCAGCGTTGTTGGAGGTGAATGCTGATGTGAATCGTGCTATACCCGTGCCAGTTAAAGCTGGATGTGGGATGGTGCATCACTGCATGACACTCCACCAGACGGATCCGAACCGCTCATCCCGAGACCGCCGAGCGATGGTACTCCATTACATGCAATCGGGGACGCGGAATCGCGATGGCGAAGTGATGAAAGACAACCCACTGCTACGCGGTAAGTTGGCGTAGCGCATCTTGATACAATACCTTTCGCGGTCTATCACTATTCTTGTAGGAGCCAGACAATGCGAATTCAGCTGACGGATGAAGAGCAAGCAGACGGAAAAATGTGTGCTGCAAATCTCGATTTGGCGGTTCGGTTACTCCGAGAGGTCGGTGCTGTTATCCTTGAGAACGCTGTGCCGCTTGCGCTTGTCAGGGAGGCACAGACCGCCTATTTCGAGATTGTTCGACAGGGAAAGGAACGGAAAGCGCGGCATGTCGTCCAGATGCCGTTTCTCCATCACCAATTTATCACCAATCCGTTCTCGCTTCAAGTGATTGAGGCTGCTATGGGTAAGAAGATCGCACTATTCCGTTGCGGAATTCATAATATACCGCCAGATGTAGATGGCAAGCAAGTGGAAAAAGCACCGCATCGTGACGGCAATCACTTGTTTCCTGAATTGCCGTGTGTGCTACCGGTTACGGGTATTTATGTTGATATTCCGTTAGTTGATTTCTTAGAGGAGAATGGTGCTACAAAAATCTGGCCCGGCTCGCATCTGATTATGGATTCTCCACCTGAGGATGTTCGGTATCTCGGTGAACGAAGTAAGCACTTACCCGCGCTACAAGCGGTCATGCCTATAGGTTCTCTCATCCTTCGTGATATGCGATTGTGGCATGTCGGCATGCCGAATAAGACCGGCGCCCACCGACCCATGCTGGACATCGGCTATGGACGTGTCCTGCCCCATACCGGTGAACGCCTTCGGGTGCCTCAAGAGATTAAGCAGCACTGGTCCCAAGCAGCCAAGAAACTTCTCAGAACTGGCTAAACCTTCCTCATAGCCGAATTCCTAATTTTACCCCTTACTACCTTTCTGTCTTAGACAATCCCTTTCGGCGCGACGTACGAATTCTAACCTGAAGCACGCTCTATCCTCTATAAGATCCACTCCTTGATAAATAGGAACCCTTCTGCGCGCCTTAATAGGGGCATTTATGGTGGCGAGGTTTCCGAACCTCGCCAGATGCACAAACTAACAGTTTATGCTACAAGGTAGAGGTTATGAGATTGGTGTGATTTTTTTTCTACAGTCCCGTCGCGGCGACATTTCTGTAGCCATAGGGAATCAACGGTATTCATGCCTTATGGCATGAACCGGGGTTCAGCGGCGTTGGGATTCATAGTTTTCATAGTTTTCATAGTAACGTTTTGAAAATTGTGCTTTTAAAACCCGCATAAAGTCAGGTGTGGCGTGGGTTTGTCGGCTGTCTATGAAAGGGTCGTTTTTTTTCTGTTACTATGAATCTGAATTTTTCATCTCTCGGAATTACCTTTGTAACACCAATGGTGGCGTGGGTTTAGGCGGGTTTCTCCTTTTAAGGATTTTTGGGGGTTACTATGAAAGTTGTGTGTCTGTGTT
>VXZL01000481.1 GCA_009845505.1 Candidatus Poribacteria bacterium
TTTCGTTATTTAATCCAATATAAAGTGATAAGACTCGCGGAGATAGAGGGTCAGGCTGTATTGGAGACACAGGCACCTATGTTACTCCCTTTCGCCCCGCTGATGAAACCACCTGCAGATACAAGCGCGGAGCAGTGGTTGAGAAGATGTGTTACAGCCGCTGAGAGGGCACCAGTTGAGAAAGCCGTACGAGATGACCTTGTGGCAACACTCGGCATCTTCAGTGCTTTAGCTTATGATGAAGCATTCGTGAATCAATTGATAAAGGAGGAGATTGTGCAAGAATCCACGTTTTTCCAACACCATCTTGAAAGGGCTACGAAACGTCTTGAAGCAGAAACAGAACGCCGCACGCAAGAGGCACTTGAACAAGGACTTGAACAAGGACTTGAACAAGGACTTGAACAAGGACTTGAACAAGGGGCGAAAAAAGGAGCGATTGAAGTTATCCTGTCATTTCTATCTTCAAAATTCCAACCCAGAGCGGTGTATGCCCTAAGACCATTACTTGAAAATATTGAAAATTTGGAACAGCTCAAGCAATTGGGAAGTGCAGCAGCAGAGGCAGAGAGCCTTGAGACATTCTTGCAAACGTTGGGGGCACAAACAAACTCTCAGAACGGAACAGATACCCCCTAAAGTTTCGTTAGTGCTATGACATAGCGGATTATGTACACGACTTTAAGTTGTGTTTTAGAAAGGAGTTATCCATGGACACCGAACAGAAATATCGTGTTGCACCGCCCGGATTTACGATGGAGCAGTGGGAAACCTTTAACAAAGATGGCATTATCTTCCTTGAGGACGCAATCTCCGATGAAGATATCCAGACCTATATTGATGCAATAGACCGAGTCGCTGCTAACAATCCGAAGTATACACCCGGCGGTTACCTCGGCATGCAGAATATCGTCGAACGCGACCCTGTATTTGCCGGGCTCATTGATCATGAGCGGCATGTTGGTTATGCGTATGACCTTTTCGGCGAACTCCTCAAACTTCACATAAGCCAATTTTTCCTGAGGCCACCGGGTGGCAAACAGTACAATCAGTGGCATCCAGATGGGGCGCGTGCGTTGCCTTATGGTGTGTTCTCACCGTATCTACCCTTGCAAATCAAGGTTGGGTATTGGCTGACGGATCTGCCGAGACCGAAGATGGGGAACCTCGTTGTGTTACCCGGAAGCCATCGGCATCAGTACATGGAGGGCTACGATACGCACGAGAGCGTTCCCGGTGAGATGGTCGTCTGTCCACGTAAAGGGACGATGACGGTGATGCATTCGAGTATCTGGCATCGTGTAGAGCCGAACGAAAGCGATGTCGTGCGTTACAATATCTTCGTCGCCTATTGTCCGTCGTGGTTGACACCAGCAGACCGCTTTCATTCCTCACCAGAGTGGTTAGAGACGCTCAACCGTGAACAGCGGATTATCATGCGGAGCTACAACAGCGCGTATCATAACGCCAAGCCACCCGCATCCGAATTTCCACTTTTCCTTGAACGCGACACGGGTGTTGAAAAAGATACAGACGCGTATCATGGACACGTCCAGCTGCATCGCCGTAAACGGTTGACGATGCATGAGAGACTTGCTGCCATGTAGAACCAGGGGCACATCGAATAATGAAAACTTTATTCCTCAAAGACATGCGGTACCGCCAAGCGAGAGTCGTGCTAACAGCACTCGGTATCACCGTGCTGATTTCACTCATCTTGCTATTAGGCGGTATCATGAACGGTATGCGTATCCAAGCGCGGCAGTACGTTGAATCAACGGGAGCAGACCTATGGATTTCCGCTGAAGGTTCCGGTGGTGCTTTTATTGGTTTCTCCCTCATTATTGAGGAATACATGGCGTTCCTGAATGCAGGGCAAGGCTTAATCCCGGACTCTGCTTCACCCTTGGTTTTTGCGCAAGCACGCCCGAATGTGCGTGGAAAATCCACTAAATCAATTGTTGTTGGCTACAAACTCGGAAAACTCGGCGGACCCAAGCGAGCGATTGAGGGAAGGATGTTTACCCCCAGCAATTTTGAGGACTACAGACCTGAAGATCCTGTTCCTTATGAAGTGGTTGTCGATGAGAAAATGGGTTTGGAGATTGGGGAGCAGATTACCCTCGGCGATGAGAAAGTGCGAGTTATCGGGAAAACGGAAAGTCTCATGTTCGTTTTGGACACGCCGCTCCTCTTTATGGATGTCCGCATTGCCCAAAAACTCTTACTCGGTAACACGCCACATGTTAACATGATGGTCGCCAAGGTCAATGAGAACTTTCCTGTTCCAGAAGTAGCAACGCAATACGATGAATTTGAGACGATTGAAACGCGCACCTTAAAACAGACAGTCGAAAATATCATTGAATACTATGTCGATGAACCGATGAAAGCCGTGCAGTTTTTGCGGGTGATGCTCTGGTTAGCAGCGGGTATCCTTGTCGGGATGATTACCTATGTAACCATGCTCGAAAAAACGCAGGAAATCGGCGTGTTGAAAGCGATCGGAGCTGCGAATATCTATGTCATGGCACTCCTGTTAAAACAGGTTGCGCTGATATCCGCTGTTGGTGTGATACTTGGGCTTATGCTGTCCTACATCTTTGCAGCAGCGGCACCAATTTTCGTCGCGATTCATTTTGTTGAATCGGTCGCCGTTGCGTGTATCAGTTTCGTTGTCTGTTGTGGGAGCGGTTATCTGGCGGCGCGCAAGGCAATCACGGTGGATCCAATGATTGCGTTCCGCGGTGAGATTTAAGAGGTGAACACGGTATGGCAGCAATAATAGAAGGGAACGGCTTAACAAAACGCTTCGGCACAGGCGATGCGACCGTCGTCGCCATAGATTCTGTTGACATCGCTATTCAAGAGAGCGAGTTGGTGATGATTATGGGGGATAGCGGTTGCGGAAAAACGACGCTCATCAGTCTTCTCGGCTGTATTTTAACGCCCGATGCCGGTCAGATCCGAATTGATGGTGAGTCGATTGATCCTGCAGCGCAAGATATGAGCCTAATCCGCCGCGAGAAGATTGGGTTTGTGTTTCAGTTGTTCCACCTGCTCCCCTATCTCACCGCCCTTGAGAACGTCATGATAGCGATGGACCTCGCCCGGACAAAGACTGACGCAGCAGAGAATCGGGCAATGGAACTCCTGACGCAGGTCGGTTTAAGCGAACGGTTTCACCATCGTCCCGCCCAGCTTTCCGGGGGTGAGAAACAGCGCGTCTCTTTTGCCCGTGCACTCGCCAACCGACCGAAGGTCATCTTTGCCGATGAACCGACCGCCAACTTAGACAGTCGCCAGAGCGATAACTTAATGAGCCTGATTCAAGAACTGCGTCAGGAACACCAAACGACTGTCGCAATTGTAACCCACCACGAAGGATTGAGGAAGAGTGCCGATCGTATTATCCAGATGAAAGATGGAAGGATTGTTGGTGAATGAACGGACTCAGTTTTTTTTCAAATGCGGAGATATGGAAACGCCTCTCTGTTTCTGCAACGATTGCAATTTTATTTTTTTTCCTTATCCTACCGACTTCCGCCCAAGATGAATCACAATCGGGTCCCGCCGACGAAGATAAAGCCCTAAGCGAGATGGAACAATCTGATTTTCTAACAAGCGGGTTGTACGGCGGGGGTCTAACCTTTATTGACGATGATGCTTACGTTCAGTTGCAGCTTCAACCGGATATACCGCTTGGAAAAATCGGTATCGGGTTAGACTTGATTTTGCTCTATAATCCTTATGCAGAAGGCACAGAACCGCAGATTCTCGCTGAAGATGGCGAATCGTGGGACAGCCCGAGTACCTGGTTAAGACTTATCCGTTACGTCCGCTATGGTCAGCCCTATGACCCGTTCTACGTTCGCTTCGGGGAGTTAGATTATCTTACAATCGGGCACGGTTCGATTATGTCTGGTTATTCTAACTATGATCGGCGTGGAGTACGCCTGAATCTCAGAGGTGCTAAAAACCGTTCTGGAGTCGAAACAATGCTCAATGACATCGGGAACCCCTCGATTTTCGGGGGACGCGTATTCCTACGTCCATTCCAACGGGAAGAGAATAACAACTTTCTGACGCGATTTGAACTCGGTGCTACCTATCTCACCGACATCAACCCGAATTTGCAGGAGGCAGGCGAGGAACCCTTGAGCGCGATTGGACTGGATGTCGGGTTTCCTATCTTTGAGACGAGTACATTCCGGTTGGACCTCTACGACGATATCGCCTTTCTCAATACTTTGTCGGATACAGTTGAATCGGAATCAGAGACCACTGCTGTAGAAGAAAGCAGCGCGACGAATCTCGCATGGGGAAATGCTGTTGGTGTCGGGTTCGCTTTTACGCAAGCAATCTTCAAAATTGAGTACCGTGTCTTCGGAGATGGATATATCCCTTCTGTGTTCGACTATACGTATGAATCGGCGAAATCGCTATCACCAGAGCCTGATGTGCCGCAGTTTTTGGGTTTAGAGACAATGACGGAACCGAGACGTGGTTTTTTCTCGCAACTCATCTGGCAGCCCCTACCACAAATCCATTTCCTTGGTACACTTGAGGATTATACGAATATTGAACCCAAGCTCTATATGGGTACGACTGTATCGAAATTAGTACCACGTCTCTCGCTACGAGCGTTCTATACAAAACGGGATATAGGTGCGGGCGGCGAGACAAATTTCTTTGGGGACCTTTTCGATCTCGACGAGAAGTCGGCGTTCAGTATAGAGGCACGCTATACCGTCTTTCCACCCGTTGAAACGATTGTCTTGCGTGAGTACACCTTCCGACGCGTCGAAACCGCAGAAGGGGTCTCCCAATTTGAACCGATTCACAAAACTTCGTTCATGGTAGGCGTTAGCACAGACTTTTAGCGCGCTTAGGCATCCGATTTTACTTCCACCTTGATCTCTTCGTCTTCAACAAGCACAGGATAAGTTCTGACATGGAGACGTGGGTCGGTTTGACATTCCCCCGTTTTCGTATCATAAGCATAACCGTGGACGGGGCAGACAGCAATACCGTTGCGAATTCTGCCTCTACCGAGAGAACCCAGCGCATGCGGGCAGGTGTTGTCCACAGCACAAAATTCACCGTTCTCGTTGAAAATAGCAATCCGTCTTCCGTTGACGGTAAACGCTTTGCCGCGTCCTTCACGGATAGCTGATGTTTTCGTGACCGTTGTCCAATCCGCCATTTTTTTACTCCTTCACGCCACCTAAAGTAATACCTTGCACAAATTCACGCTGCATCGCTAAAAACAGAATAACAATCGGCATTAGCGAGAGCAGTGTCCCCGCCATCAACATGCCGTAGTCTTGCCGATAGATACCGACGAGGTTCGCTAAGCCGATCGGTAGTGTGTATTTTGCCTCATCGCGCAAGATAATGAGGGGCCAAAGATAACCGTTCCACGAACCCAAGAAAGAATAGATAGTTAACGCACCGAGTGCTGGCTTGATAATGGGTAGCACAACCCGGTAGTAGATACCGAACTCGGAACAACCGTCAATGCGCGCTGCGTCCAACAATTCCGATGGGATCGTGACAATGAATTGGCGCATCAAAAATACGCCGAACGCGCCTACTGAGAATGGGATAATGATCGCTTTGTAACTATTGAGCCAGCCAATATCATACATCAATCCGAATAGCGGAACAAGGAGCACCTGAAAAGGCACCATCATTGAAGCGAGAAGGATGCCAAACAGGATTTTTTGACCTCGAAATTGATATTTCGCAAACGCGTAACCACCGAGTGAACAGAAAAACAGCGTCAATAAGGTTGAAGCAGTGGCGATAAAAACGCTGTTGATGAAATACCGATTGTATGGCACCGTCTTCCACAAATTTCGGTAGTTTGAGGTAAACTTATCCCACACAATAGATAGGTAGCCTGGCTGATGAATCGTCAACTGCAGGAGGAGTTGCGCGCTTGGGTATGTTTCTATTGCAGACGGCGTTGTAAGGTCTGTTTCTACCTGTTCCATTGTGATATGCGATGATTCCAGTTCACCCGGAGTGCCGTGCAATCGCCATACCGCATCTTTCCACAACGCACTCTCCAAAATGAAAGGACGTGTCGGTTGATAGGTAACGTTGCGAGTCGTTCCAGCATGTAGAACGGAGACGCTTAAATCGAGGTGGTGATACGAGGCATCACCGCGAACGGGCAGGATAATCCGCCGAATCTGTTCGACTGGAATGGGTGAAGAGATGCTCGCTGTCATGCGGACGGTTTTGTCATCTCGGAATTCGTAAGATATATTCGCCGCAGTCTGCGGATCGGCAGATGTTCGGAGGTTCGCGCCTCTCTCTGCTTTCCACTCGGCGCCTTCGATCTGTGGACGGTTGAAATCGAGATCTTCTATCTGAAGCCTTCCCACTGCCACTTCTCGATACACCGAGCTCCAGATCGTGTCAACGGTTTCTGGAATAATTGCTGCCTCCACCGTCTTGATGATTGAAGGTGTTGTACCACGCCAAACTTCCTCCGGCAGTCCTGCTACCAGTTGTTGCCATAACCCTTCGACTGATTACGTCTGTAATTCCTCATATGGTACGTAATTGGAGAGCTGCGGGTTTGATGCGAGATGTATTTGCGCCTGTTTCCAAACAA
>VXZL01000429.1 GCA_009845505.1 Candidatus Poribacteria bacterium
CTCCCCTTTTTTCTCCCATTTACGACATGAGAGGCATAAGCACATATATCGAATTGCGAAACGTGCGGAACTTCCAACATTCATTGTGCCAGAATGCGGCAGTAGATGGTGGAAAAAGAGGACATCCCCCTGTTTAGCAACGATCTCCATCGGCTCGCCTAAATCCATCTCTGGAAACTGCGCTTTCATATCACCGACATGGTTGGAGAAGTCTGGGTTTTTCTTGCGAAACTCACGAATCTGTTGTGGACCTTCGGGCCATATCACCGTTGTCCCGCCGTGGGAATTGACATCGGTGAGGTAGGTGAGACTGGTTGCGCGGAAGGTTCCAGGATCCAATCGGAAATCCCGAAAATCGCCATCTAAATGGGGTGATGGGCTTTTCCATTCCGTTGAAACGGGGAATTGATTCAGTGCCCAGATACCATCTGGCTGTTGACTTTCACAATGTGGGATCTCTGGATATCGGGAAGCGAGTTGCTTGAGAACGGCGCGGTAATCGGGTGTGCAACAGGCTAAGACATCGGGATGGGTAACGCCGTAAAGCTCAATCCGCTTTCCATCTCCCATTTTCTCCATGTAAAACCCGGCAAGGTGTGGACGCTTAAACTGTCCCCACGAGCCTGGGTCCTCTGCATCCATTCCCATCATCTGCCACATGGCTTTCTCTGCTTTGGTGACACTCTCTTTCGGAATCAATCCTGAAAGGAGGAGGTAACCTTCTTCTTCAAATTGTGCTAACTGCTGTTCTGAAACCATGTTTTTAACTATTGCTCCTGGGCTGCTGCGTCCGTTGTCCTTGCAGGTGTTCGGTAAAGTTAGCAACCTTTTTTGCCCTAAAGCAGGTCTTTTAACGATTGCTAAAGGTGCTTCAATCAACAATCCTGAGTTGGGTAACATCAATCTTAGGTTCAGGATACTGCATGTCGAGTTTTTTGAGTGCATCAACAACACACTCTGCAATAACGAGGTTCCGATACCACTTCTTATTGGCGGGGATGATATGCCAAGGTGCCCAGTCGGTGCTACACTTTTGGAGCATGACTTCGTACGCTTGCATGTAATCTTCCCAATAGGCGCGCTCGCGAATATCGGACGCTTCGACTTTCCAATGTTTTGTTGGATCGCTCATCCGAGATTCAAGACGTTCTTTCTGCTCATCTTTCGAGATATGAAGGTAAAATTTCAGAACAACCGTTCCGTTTTCAACGAGCATTCTCTCAAAATCGTTAATCTGCTGATAACGCTGCGACCAGATATGCTCTGGTACAAGGTCATGTACCCGGACAACAAGGACATCCTCATAATGCGAGCGGTTAAAGATGCCGATTTTTCCTTTCGATGGGACGACTCTGTGGGCACGCCATAAGAAATCTCGAGAGAGTTCATCTGCGGTTGGCACTTTGAAATTAACGACATTGCAGCCTTGGACGTTGATGCCAGACATCACCCCCCGAATGGTCCCATCTTTGCCGCATGTATCCATGCCTTGCAGGATAATGAGCAGGGCATGTTGGCTTTCAGCGTAAAGCAATCCCTGAAGTTCCAGGAGTTGCTTATGTAACTTTTTAAGTCTTTTCTTGGTTTGACCCTTCTTCTCGTAAGTTCCGGTATATTCGGGTAGGTGATCGTCCAAACTGACTAACTCACCCGGATTGACAATACTTTTAGCTTGAAGTTCCATATTTTTTCGCTTTCGGCTATCAGCCATCAGCTGTTAGTAATTAGTGTGGCAGTGGCAAACGTTCTTACTTGCCACAACGATCTCTGGCTGAAAACTGGTTGCTGACAGCCAATTATTGTGATAAAGATTCGTAATAGTCATCAACGAGTCTTCGGTATTCAGGTGGGACATCCTCTTTAGCAACTTGTGTGAGTCGTTTTTTCTCTTGAAGGGTGTTGAGCCGATCCTCAAGTGCGGCTTCAAGTTTATTCAGGTCGCGAATAACGAATTCATAATTAGGGAACGGGTTTGAACGATTTCCAGGACGGTGGTCCATCGTATCAAGCATACCGAGCCAGAGTTCATTAAGTTCGCGATCAGACTCTCTACCCCCAGCACGTGCTTCCTGATTTTCGGCTTCACCGTCTTGTCCGGGTTGCTGACCGGGCTGCTGGTTTTGTTGTCTTTGCATCGCTTGTTGTGCTTGTTGCAGGCGTTCTTCGAGCTGCTGTTGCTGTTGCGCGAGTTGTTGCTGACGGCGTTGCTGTTCTTCCGTCTGTTCTTGCCCTTCCATCGCCTGAAGCTCGCGTTGGATATCCTCCATCTGCTCACGCGCTTGCTGAAGTTGTTGGAGCGCAGCTTCGAGTTGTTCTTCCTCAGTGTTTGCCATATTCGCTTGCGCCTGTTGGAGATCGGCTTGCGCTTGATTGAGTGCATCAAGTGCCTCTTGCTGATTCTGATCAGCGGCTCGGAAGCTTCGCCACTGCAAGGCACGCTGTGCGGTTGACATATCCTCCAAGGTCTGTTCCTCTGCGAAGCGTTTTGTAGCATCCCCTACGTTTTGGGCTGCCTCTGGATTTTCCGGGTTGAGTTGCGTTTGAAGATTCCTCAATTCGCGTTCGAGTGTTTCCAAATCTCGCTGAAGTTCGCGCTGCTGGTTAGCAAGTTCAGATGCCCGTCGGAAATCTTCAGGACGCATTTCCGACTGTTGCGAGCGGCTTCTGAGTTCCTGTGTCTGTTGTTGGACCTCAGATTGCGCCTCTGTCAACTCCTGAAGCTGTTGTGCGGTTCTCTCAAGCGTATCTTCTGTGAACTCCGCGGCGACCCGCTCCAACTGCTCAATAGCCTCCCCAATCCGTTCTTCCGCTTTTTCTCCCTTGGCAGCACTGATCTGCGGTTGTTGTTGCTGCATGTTTTCCGAGGCTTCCTGCATCTGTTCACCCGCCTGTTGCATCGCTTGCCCGGCTTGGTTTAGGCGTTCCGCTTGCGTTCCCTGTCCGCTCTGTTGCATAGTGCCGAGCTGCTGTGCCATCTGTTGTGCCTGTTGTGATAACTGTCCCTGTTGCTGGCTATTCTGCTGCATCTCGCTCGGAGAAGGTTCACTTTCACGTCCTAATTGCTGGCTCTGTTGACTGAGCTGCTGTTGTTCCTGCAACATCTGACGCGCCTGATCTAACATCTCTTGCGTCTGTTCCTGCATTTCCATATCCAGTTCATTCTGCTGATTCTCAAGTTCACTTTGCAATTCTTCCATCTCGAGTTCAAGGTCCTCGGCGGCTTGCGGATTACTGTTCCGCATCTGCATGAGTACCTTGGGGATTTCAAGGTTGACTTTGATAAGCAGTTCAAGGGCGTTCTGTTCGGGTGGTATCGCTTCAGTCGGCTGGATGGCATTCAGATGGTCCGTTGCTTCACCCATGTTGCTAATAGCGTCTTCCAAATTCATCAGAATCTCCGGTGAGATCTGCGCAGTTGTCTGTATAGCCACGCTCAATTCATCTACGAACTTTTGCGTTTTATCCTTTAATTCGGCTTGCTTGTCAGCAGTTTGCTTGACAGCCGACTGATATTCTTCACTGGTTGTAGATTGAGCGTTCGTATGCTTCCACGTGTCTCGGATAATCTGCTTCTGAGAGGCAATGATACCCGCGAGTGGATTTGGTTCCGCTTGTGCTTGCGCTTGTTCTGATTCACCTTCATGGAAATCCTCGTTAAAGGGTCGGATTTCGATGAAGTAAATGTCGCTGCTGGCTTCACCAGGACCGGTCTGTGTGTTATTATCAGTGGCATGGGCGTAGTAAGAGATAACATCACCCGGTTCCACGTCAAATTCTTCGAGATAGAAAGTGTAGCTACCATTTAAAACACGATGCACAAACGCATCATCCGTCGCTATTTCTTCAATAGCACTTAAAGGTGGGGCATTGGCATTAAGGGTAACCTCTTGCAATTCATCGGCACCGATGTGATATCTGAGTTTTAATTCAGCGATACCGTAGTCGTCCGTTGCCTCAGCAATAATTTCCACTTCACCTAACTTTGTAGTTTTAATATCACGCCCAGGTTCCTTGATTACGACTTCAGGCGCAGCGTCTGGAACAGCCTTAATGTTGTATTCAATGGGTATCTCGTTGTTGAACCCGTCGATACATAGGAGTTCAACAGTATATCTTCCGTCTGCAACGACATCTATGGCTGTTGTCAGCATGTTCCCATCAGAAATAACCATTTGTGTTGTCTCGGATTCCGGTGTTTCTGTTAATTTTTGAAAAAAAGAATTCTGCCTTGTATCCGCTTTAAGTGTGAACTTTGCGGTTTGAATGGCTTTATTTGTTACGATTTTGAGTTCTGCGCGCGTGCCGACGACAGCCTGAATATCACCTGTCCCTGTTTGCACGACAGGTTTAAGTCGGGTATAGGCTGGATATGTGTAAGCAACAGATATTTCAGTTACTCTCGGCATATCAAATACTTCAACCGTATAGCGTTCCGAAGTAACCTCGTTCGCGACGATATAGTATTCCATATCGGCATCAATATTGAAAATCTCATAAGCGAACCCACGCTTGTCCTCCGGATTTCGCAACATGCCAATCATAGTTTTGGACTGCTGTTCGGTTGTTTCGACTTCAGCGGGAGTGGGATCCGATTCACGAGTATCCTGATAAGCGAGAACAACCTTTTCAGCAGACTTGCCGGTGACAGTGACATGAATGGGCAAACTCTTGCCTCGGAGAATACGAGCGTTTCCCGGCTCAACAGTGAGGTGCGTCGTTAAAATCGGGTCGGTTTTTTCCCAAGGGGTGAATACGCGGAGCAAGCTGGTATGTATTTCTCTGGGAAACAAGAGTGAGAGGACACAACAACCAACAAAAACCAAAGCCGCAATGCCAACATGCTTACGAGTGCGACTGTGATCAATCGTCGCTTTAAAATCAATACTTTCCGTCCGCTGTGTGGTATCCGCCAACAGGCGTTGGAGCATGTGCGCTTCAATTGGATCCGTCGATTCCCGGTCTCCGAATTCGATTGCACTGACCAATCTATCTTCAAGATCCGGATGGTTTCGTTCAACATTAAGGGCGACATCACGGAGTGTGAGTGATGTCCGAAGCGGTCGAACGAGATATTTATACAGCAAGTAACCCGTAATGCCTACACCGACCGTCAACAATGCAATGCGGACAGGACTTGGGAGTGGCATCAGCCAATCAACGATGGCTTCACCAGCAACTAAAGCGATAATGCTTGTCAAGACAATAGCAAACCCTGTCCAGAAGAGGCTGCGTTTCCACACACGTCGCGCCCCCAAAATTCTTGCTTGTAATTCTGCGTAACCTTCCCTTGTATTCATCATTCTCCTCCACCTACATCATCCATGACCGATAAGATTCTAACGACTCTCTTTTACGCACGTGTTCTTTAAGAATAAGAAGAAGATCCAACTTGGAATATAACATCAACACCAACTCTTAACAGCCAAATGATTACCGCCGTACAATATAGCAAATCCTATACGAAATAGCAAAATATTTCAATCTATGTTTAGAACCCCTTATGTTTTAGGACAAAGTGATTGGAAGCAGCGTTCGGTTAAAAATAGAATATAACACGTTCTCGGACAGAAACCGCTGCTACTGTTCACTTTTCTCTACGCAATAAGTAGTTTTGGGATTGGTTAAATTAGGTTTCACATTTTTAAGAGGTTAATTGATCCCATGCTGCCTTGGTGAGTCGCCATCCAACTCGCTTAGAATGCTCAACCCAACCTTCTTTTTCCAATTTTCTTAGAAGTTCATGATGTTTCCGACTGAGGGGGTCGCTCTTTCGACTCTGATATTCCAACCTATATGTCCCAATTTCTTTGCCTATATCCGAGGGGCGCATATAGGCATCTCGCCCGTACTCGTGTGCATGCCTCAGAAAGACATGTATGATTTTGCTTTTTAGGTCAACCACTTCTTGGGTCGGTTTTCCTCTATCTGCTTCACGGAACAAATCTAAAACCTGCACTGTAATATCTAAAACCTGTAAGCCGGTTTTGGCAATTCCTTTTAATGCTTTGAATACATTCTTACTCATTCAGAACTCTCCTGTGTGGCAATTTTCATACTGCCATTGATAAACCGCCAGAAGATTGTATCAAGGTGTCGGTTATTGTAGACGTAACACCGTTCTGATACATACAAAGGCGTGTATTCGATCGTGTAATGATGATGTGAGCCATACCAAGCCCGTTTGAGAAGCGACCAAAAGCCTTCTATCGTGTTTGTGTGCTTATCACCCTCAACGTATTGCTCTTGGTGATTAATCACTTCATGCTTCATCATAGACGCAAATTGTCGGTAGCCATGGTGTTCGTCTGTCATGAGTTCGGAGTCCTTGATATTCACGACTTTTCGGATAAACGCAAGGATTGTCCGTCCGGTGAGGTTTTCCACAACTTGTGCAATGACTTCACCGCCACGTTCAACTGCGCCTATCACAGTGGTTTTTGACGTGCCACGTCCGCGCTTGGCGGGTTCGCGATCTTCCTTCTTGTTTTCTTTGCGAGGTTTACCGCCTATGTAAGTCTCGTCTGCTTCTATAATGCCTTGTAGTGTGATAGGACTTGTTTTATTCGCCATCTCCGCACGGA
>VXZL01000490.1 GCA_009845505.1 Candidatus Poribacteria bacterium
ACTCCAGGGACTCCAAGGTTATCCTCATTGATGGAAACCAACTTGCGCAGCTGATGATTGATCACAACGTCGGTGTTTCTGTAGAGAAAACTTATGAAATCAAACGCGTAGATTCCGATTACTTTGCTGAAAACACCGAAAATTCTTAAAGATTTTAGCGACAAGAGGGAAAAATGAAAACGTTTGGAACCCAAGGTCCCGTAAATCCTAAAGAGAACTACGTAGTCTCGCGCACCAGAGAGATCGCGGATTTTGTTGAACGTGTGAAAAAGGGGAAATATATTGTCCTTTTCGCACCTCGACAGACCGGCAAGACGACGCTCTTTCGCACTGCGATGGACACTCTCATGGCTGAAGGATATTTCCCAGTCCAACTGAATTTTGAAGCGTATATTGACTTAACACCTGCTGCTTTTTATCATTACCTTCACACGGATATTTGCAAGAAAATTGAGTTCGTTTTCCAAAAGCGAGGGGGCACACCCTCTGCAGCTTTGAAGCAGTTCTTGGCGAACGTTGAGATAATGGACCATGTGTCAATGCGGATTTTTTTTCAGCAACTCCCCAATTTCCTTGCAGCACCTGATAGCCAGCAAAAGGTTGTTCTCATCATCGACGAGTTTGATGCAATTCCACCTGACGCGGTTCGCGGCTTCCTCCACTCGCTCCGGTACATTTATCTTGATAACTCAGGTTTCCGATGTCCGTATAGTGTCGGCATTGTCGGGGTTAAGAACATCACGCAGCTTAACTACGACCGATCAATCTCGCCTTTCAATATCCAAGATGAGTTCCACTTACCGAATTTTACACTCGCGCAAGTCCGTGAACTACTTGATCAGTATACCGAAGAAGTAGGACAAGCCTTCACACCTGAAGTTATCACTTTTATTCACAAACAGACTGCGGGACAGCCCTTTCTCGTTAATCGCTGCGCACAGATGCTCACTGAGGAGATGGACATCCGTAAAAACGAAACGATTGCGTTAAGTCACTTTTTTCAAGCACATAGGCGGCTCCTCCGCGAGCGAAACACGAATGTCGATCACCTGCTTACCAATATCCGTAGAGACCGTCGGTTTGAGAAAATCCTCATGCGGATTGCCTCTTATGAAAGAGGTTTACCTTTCAGTTTGGACAATGACATCATGAATGAACTCTCAATTTATGGAGTAATCGCGGAAGGTGCTGATGGCGCGTGTGAAATCATCAATCCGATTTATCAACATCGTATTCTGCAGACTTTTAAACCGCTGTTTAATGGGCTGGAGAATGATTATTTCTCCGAAGACAACGGGGACGATTTTATTGATTACCTTACACCTGATGGCGTGATTGAGATGGGAACACTCCTTGAAAATTTTCAAGGTTTCATCGCACGCGCCGGTTTCCGTATCTTGCAAGTCCCGGATACACCGCAGGAGTATGTCGGGCAACATCTCCTTTATGCCTATTTAGAGCAGCTTGTCCACAGTGTCGGTGCCACTATATTTCTTGAAACTCAGACCGGCCGTGGGCGGATAGATCTCATTATTGTTCACAACCAGCGCAAATACATCGTTGAAACTAAGATTTGGGAAGGCGACAGACGCTACCAGACAGGCAAGAAACAACTCGCTGCATATCTCAAATTAGAAAGAGCAAAAGAAGGCTACTATGTCGTATTTGACCATCGGAATAATCCTACTTCGCGCCTCGAAACTGAGACAATAGACGGTTTGAAAATTCAAAGTTACGTCATTCCTGTCCTGCAAGAACGGCCTTCAGCAGTTTAGGGTGGATGTAGACGGATTTGCTATCTGTCCATTTTCTCTTTAAACCACTTCCATCCAGACCCCCGGCACAAACCCCGGATACTCCCCTTCACTAAACGCCGGATAGTAGACATCCTCACCCGTGAACTCGTGAACCGTCTCACCACCGCTCCCATCTGGAATATGCACCCGACAAGTATACGCACTCTCACGAAATAGCTGCTGCGGTGTCGGCGTAGACGGATCCACACGATATTCCGTCAACGCTGCTGCGTCTACCGTAATCCCCAACCCCGGCGACTCAGGGACCGCAATCGTTCCGTCAACAACAGCGAGTCGCGTTTCAAGCAGGTCAGATTCCCACAGCTCGTGACACGTAATCGCCGGTAATTCCGCTTGCGATAGCACCGCGCCGAGATGCACGGCGTATGCCGTTGTAATCCCCGTGCCTACCATCTGCAGCCAGTACGGTTGCGAGAACGAAGCACAGAGCGCGTTCGTCCGTCGGAGCGAGTTCACACCGCCACCGACGACAAATCCTCCGCAACATCGCGCATGCAAGCACGATTCGTTGAAATGTTCGACAATCCGTTTCTGGACATTCGCCTGCAACCGCACCGCACCCATCACATCCGTGCCGAGATAGTACGGACTCTCGTAGATAGCGACGTTCGGATGTTCGTCCAGCTGCTGTAAGGCAGGGATAGCGTTATCCGCAGTCCGCAGGAAACCGTTGAAGTCGATGTCGAGTCGATAATTTGCTGGCGCGGCATTGCCGACAGCATCGACTTGTGCAAAGATGTCGCGCCACGGACGCGCCTTCAACTTTGCGGAGGTATAACCTCGTTTCACGGATTCCTGGACTTCCCCCACCCAATCCTCTGGCGGCATATCGATGTCCCACCACGAAATAGGACACCGCTCGCGGACTTTGGGGCCGATGAGTTGATAAACCGGGACACCCACGGATTTGCCAATCGCGTCAAAAAGCGACATCTGGATGCCGAACCCGATGCTATCGTCGTTCATACACGCAAACGCGTTTTGTCCGATAACTTGTTCAATGTTCGCCGATTCGTCCGCTAAATTTTCACCGTAACCGATAACACCGTTGCTGAGTTCGACGCGGTAAACGTGGACGCGTTCTCCGTGCGTCAAGGCGCGGTGCATGTGACGGCTGACCCGTTCGTGATAAAATGGCACGTTCAACGGAATCGTTTCGAGATGTTTGATGCTAAGCATGAGGTCTCTCCTAAGTTTTAAGGATACGCTTGCGCTATTGTATCATATTCCCAAAATTGCCCGTAACAATATTCCCACAGCAAACTTGATTCTTTGAAGGAAACCGTTACCCTTTACCACTAAAGAGGTCAAAGTTTTGAACACTGTTTTCATGGGATATTCTTTTCGCTGACTGCTAACGGCTTTGATTTGACATACCCCCGTTTTGTTGCTATAATATCTTTAACGACACAACATCCACACGTTACTGTTTTCGCAAGTAAGGAGCATTGTATGGCGAGTATTAAACCCTTCACTGTCTCAAATGAACGCTTGGATCAGCCTGAGAAACTCCGAGAACAGGCGCAGCAAGACGGGTATCTTTTTTTTCGTGGTTTGATTGATGCCGATTCCATCTATAACTTACGTCGAGATTTCTTGGAAATCTGCCATCGGCACGGTTGGGCAGAAGGTGGCAACGCCTTGATGGACGGCATTCGGACGGGCGGTCCCTACATGGAAGGGGATGACGGGTATTGGCCCGTCTTAGACGAATTCCAAAGCATGGAGTCGTTCCACGCCTTCGCACACCATCCAGCGATTTTGGATATGTGCGACAAACTCTTCGGTGAGAAGACACTCGCGCATCCGCGGAATATCGGAAGGATTATGTTCCCCGAAAACACGAAATACACAACACCGTCACATCAGGATTATATCCATATCCGAGGGACAGAAGAGACCTATACCGCATGGATACCGCTCGGTCCGTGTCCAACGGAGTTGGGCGGCTTGTCGGTATTATCTGGATCGCACCGAAACGGAATTTACCCCGTCAAACCCGCATTCGGGGCAGGTGGACTCGGTATTGATACGGAACCCTTGGAAGCCGACGGGTTATACTGGGTCAGCGGCGATTACGAAGTCGGCGATGCACTCTTCTTTCACAGCCACGCCGTTCACAAGGCACTGCCCAACCAGACATCCGATCGGATTCGTCTCTCAGTGGATTACCGGTATCAAGGAGCCTCGCAACCCGTCACAGAAGGTTCGCTATTGCCGCATTTCAACCGAATGGGGTGGGACGAAATTTATACAGATTGGAAATCAGCACAGTACCAATACTACTGGAACGCTTTCGATCTAAATAGAGTTTAAAAGTAGTAGGCACACGCCGTGTGCCGTTCACGTTTTTCAAAGGAAACAGAAATCAATTGACTAAGTTGCGAAAACGGAAGTCTAATATCTTCACGTGTCTATTAGTTGTTCTGATTGCGTTAGGCTGCAGCGTTGTGCCGCGATCTTCAGCGGAAAACTACACCGGCGATTTTCTGACAAACGGCGTTGGGGGACGGGCACTCGGATTAGGCGGTGCCTATGTCAGCATCGCTGATGATGCGACTGCCACTTATTGGAATCCCGCCGGTATCGCAGGCGTTTCTGATAAGTATCAATTCTGCCTCATGCATGCCGCACGGCGTTCGGGATTAGGTGCATTCAACTATATCTCCGGCACGACGAAACTTCTCCCCAAACTCAACCTCGGACTGTCGTGGCTTCGCGCAGGCGTGGACGATATTCCCATATACCCACTCGTTCCAGCGTTCGATCCGAATATCAGTGCCGATGAACGGAAGAACCTCGCAAAGAACCGACCGCGCGCCTCAGATTTTGATCCAGCGGGTTACCTCAATGACAGCGAGAACGCCTATATCCTGACACTCGCGACGGGGTGGGTCGTTAGTCAATCGTGGTGGAATAATTTTGGACGGGATTCCCTGCCGCCATCGTTTATGATTGGTGCGAACGCCAAATGGATATCACAACGCCTGAGCAGTGGAGACCTTGATACTTACAACTATGGGAGCAGTGGCTACGGCTTTGATGTCGGTATACTTGCTCGTTTACCGGATCTCAACGCCATTTTTGGTTTAGAAAATGTTGGCAGCTTCTCATTCGGCTTGAACCTTCAAGACATCTCAAAGACAACCTTGACGTGGAATACTGAATCCGCACCTAAAGAATCCATCCCCTCGAATTGGAACGTCGGTGTGGCGTATACCAACCCTCACATTTTTGGTCGAAAACTCATCCTCTCCTACCAATGGCAGCAACGCTATGGTGGGCAAACACATTTCGGTGCTGAATATCATATTAGCAATCCATTAGCATTACGCATCGGCTACCGTGATGACCGCATTACCGCCGGCATCGGCATCCTACGCCGCGAATTCCGCCTCGATTACGCCCTCCTCTTCGGCGACCTGATTAGCACACACTTCTTGAGTCTGCTCTGGACTTTCTAAAAATCAACTCCAAGAGTTAACCCTTAATATGGAAGGAATATCCGCGTTGCTACGACTGTTTGGGGTGTTGTTTAAAAGTGTTGGGTCATGTAAAACCTATATAACGCCTACAAGGATTAACTTATAACTTATAACTTATAACCCTCTACAAACTCGGTTTCGACAGGTCGGGTTGATCACGTAGCAGAATCAGGAGGGGTGCCAACAATAAGGGAATCATCACCAAGCCGTCCAATACAATTGGCAAACCGAACTGATCCCCCAAATCACCAACAAATTTATTCAATAATCCGCCGACCCCCCACGCCGCACCCATCATTAAGCCGGAAGCAATGCTTTCATGTCCGCGCAGCATCATCTGTGCTAAGATAATGTTAACTGTTATCGAGCTGGTGAGGATGACGTTCCCTAAAAAGAGGAGAGTGAGAAAACTAAGTCCATTGGTATGTAGCGAGGCATAAAGGAGCGGCGGTGCCCCCAACAGCGAGACCAGCAACAGAACGTAAGTATTGACACGCGTTATCAGCCAACCGCTTGACATAATACCCATGGAACCCGCAAAGATGAAGAGCGCGATTACCAGCGAACGCATCTGATCCGAGTAATCTTGGTCGTCTAAGTGGACGGATAAGAAGGTTTCTAAACCTGTGAGCGTGACAGTGCGGAATGCAGCAATAACGAAAAGCACAATCAGTGGAAGCAGGCGTGGACTCGCGACAGTCCAAAAGGACTCTTGCAGTCTCACACCATCGCTCGGCGTTCCACGAGTGGAAGCCGTCAAATCCAGTTCTTTATCAAATTTCAGCACTTTTGGGGCGATCAGTGCCAAGAGTAGACCCGGTATCATCTCCCAAGCAAGGTAGTCCAAGCCGAAATGATACGGAATGAACATCAATGCCAGCGGACCAAGGGCACGCCCAATGTTACCACCCGTCAGAAAAACAGAGGTCCCCATCCCTCTTCCTTTCGCCAGCGCACCCGCGTAAGCCGTCGCCTGGGGGTGGAAGGCAGCAACCCCAATGCCACCGATTGCTAATAACAGATACACGGTGTTAACGGTAGGCGCGACCCACAATAGGCTTAAACCGATGGCAGTGAGCGCGACCCCAAACGTCACAAAATGCACTGTCCGCACGCGATCCGACAGCCAACCGAAGAGAACCTGTCCGAAAGAACTAAATAGACTGTAAATTGAGACAAAGTTACCCGCTAAGCTGTTCCGGTTCGCAGCGGATGCCAACTTTTCCAGTAAGCGGGGTTGCAGATGGGATAGAAGGGTTGCGTAGGAATCAAGAAC
>VXZL01000058.1 GCA_009845505.1 Candidatus Poribacteria bacterium
CTTAACGCCATACGCCTCGGCAAGGTATTCGGATTTTTCGGAAAGGATGTCTATGATTTTTTCTTTTGTTAAAATCACAGGTTTACCTCAAATCGGTAATTTAACCATCAATATCTGCTGATAATATGCTAAAGCGTAAAGTTTTGTAGCAAACAACTATCTTAGACTAACACACATCACAACCTATTTTACTACAATTGCACTGACATTTCAAATTTTAGGTTAGGTAGCAAATCGTTTCTAACTTGACTTTGTCGCTTTATGTCTGGTATCATGTTTAAAAACAAGAAGCGATAATATTATGCGAGATTCATAAAAATCGATTAAACCCTAACGCACAAACATGCAAGATTTTGATTCTGAACTCACGCAACGGGTTATATTTGGCGAAAATAGTATTGAGAAATTAGGCGAGTTAACTCGAGACCTCGGAGGTAGCCGTGTTTTCATAGCAACTGATCGTGGTATCGAAAAGGCAGGTATCCTCGCGAGAGCAATATCGGCGTTGCAAAGCGAACGGATAGCTGCTTACGTTTTCGCCGATGTTTCGCCTAATCCGACGACGGAAGATGTCGAAAATGCCGTTGTGGCCGCGAAAGCCGATGCACCGATAGACTTGATTATTGGACTCGGCGGCGGTAGCTCAATGGATTGTGCCAAAGGCGCAAACTTTCTACTAACCAACGGCGGTAAAATGGAGGACTACTGGGGCACCAATAGGGCGATACACCCGATGCTTCCGTCTATTGGTATCCCGACGACCATCGGTACCGGCAGTGAAGCCCAATCTTTTGCGCTCATCGCGCAGCAAGAGACACATATCAAGATGGCGTGTGGCGACAGAAAGGCAAAATTCGGGACCGTCATTCTGGACGCTACACTCACTGAAACGCTGCCGAGATCGGTCGCAGCAATAACGGGTATAGACGCAATTGCGCATGCGCTCGAAAGTTTCGTCTCAACCAGACGGAATCCGATGTCCCAGATGTTCGCACAACACGCGTGGCAGTTGTTAGATGTGAACTTTGAAGCAGCCCTCGAATCAAAGGACACTACAGCGCGAAGCAATATGTTATTCGGTGCTTACCTCGCCGGGCTTGCAATCGAAAATTCAATGTTAGGTGCTGCGCATGCCTGTGCCAATCCGTTGACTGCAAGATACGGTATCACCCACGGCGTTGCTGTTGCGCTGATGCTACCATACGTTATTCGATTCAACAGTCCCTTTGCTGAAGAATCTTACCGTCAACTACATTCTGATGGAGATTTAGCGGATAGGATTGTTGAACTAAAAGAAATTGGTAATTTGCCGAACACACTAAGGGAATGCAGTGTCGAATACACTATAGGAACAGTGGACATCCCCACATTATCAAAAGAAGCCTCAATACAATGGACAGCACAATTTAATCCACGTCCGCTGAACGAACAAGATTTTACAAAACTCTATGAAGCAGCCTATTAATATAAATCGTTTTGTATGGACATTTACCGTAAAAAACGTCCTATTTCTACTGTTCTTTATTGGACAAGCAACTTTTGCTGATTGGACGATCTTTCGTGGGAATCCACAACTTACGGGTGTTACTGACACTGAACTTTCCGAAAATCCGCAACTGCTTTGGACCTTTCAGGCAGGAGATATGATTGAGTCAACCGCTACAGTCGTTGATGGCACCGTGTACGTTGGTGCGTTAAACGGCTTTCTCTACGCGATTGATGCACAAACGGGTGAAAAAAGATGGATGTACCAAGCAACCGGTGCTATTAAAGCATCTCCATCTATCCATAACGGTGTAATCTACCTCGGGGACAGCGAAGGTATCTTCCATGCAATAGATATTAGCACCCAAGAAACGAAATGGCAGTTTAGGACGGAAGGTGAAATCATATCATCAGCCAATTTTACCGGAGACCGTGTGTTATTCGGTTCGTATGATGGATTTCTCTACTGCCTCAACCGAGAAAACGGGGAACTCATCTGGAAATTTGAGACCGAGGGGTATGTCCACGGCACACCTGGGATTTGGACCCAGTCCGCAAGTGAATCTGATAACGCGCAGCGTTTCGCCATTGTTACTGGATGCGATAGTTACCTTCGCGTTCTTAACATCAATGATGGCACACAGGTACAGCAAGTTGACCTCGGCGCGTATGTCGGTGCCAGCCCTGCGATTTCGCAAAATCGTATCTATTGCGGCACGTACGGTGCTGAAATATTAGCAGTCAACTTAGATATTGGAGAGATTGCCTGGCGGTATCGCCACCCGAAACGGAGATTTCCGTTTTTCGCTTCAGCTGCCCTGACTGAAAATATGGTAATCATCGGAGGACAGGATAAAATAGTGCACGCGCTTTCGTCTGAGACAGGAGAATCGTTATGGACCTATACAACCAAAGCCCGTATTGAGTCATCGGCTGTTGTTGTCGGCAAACGTGTCTTTCTTGGGACGACCCGCGGGACGTTCATCGCTTTAGATGTGTCCATAGGAGAATCGGTGTGGGAATTCGCAACGGGTTCATCAATTGTCGCTTCACCGAGTGTAGCCGATGGCAAGATTTACATTGGGAGCGAAGATGGAATCCTCTACTGTTTTGAATAATGAACTTTCAAGGATAGATTCATTAAGAGAAAATTTTTCAGCCGATACATAGAATTGGGAAGATGTCAAAGTATATTTAAGGCAAAGGAGCAAAGATTATGCCTGAAACAAAACCGGAACCAGCAACAGCAGGAATAGATTCAAAACAGACGACCGTCGGGAGCGTTTTCGTTTCAAACTACCCACCGTATTCCACTTGGAGCGAGTCTGATGTGCCAGAAGTGGCGCGAATGCTCGGTGAACAGCCCCGACCCGACGCAACGCTTGGGCTTTACCTCCATATTCCCTTCTGTCGTAAACGGTGCAAATTCTGCTATTTTCGAGTCTATACGGATAAAAACAGTTCGGAAATTGACACGTACTTGAACGCACTTGCGAAAGAGATCGAACTTTACAGCAAGCAACCCGCGATCGCCGGTAGACCCCTGAGATTCGTCTATTTCGGTGGGGGTACGCCTTCCTATATTAGCGTCAAACACCTCACTGCTCTCGTTAACAGCGTAAAACGGGCAATGCCGTGGGATGCTGCTGAAGAAGTGGCGTTTGAATGCGAACCCGGCACCTTGACAGAGAAGAAAGTAGATGCAATCAAAGAGATTGGTGTAACCCGATTGAGTCTCGGTGTTGAAAATCTGAACGATGAGATTCTTGCCGAAAACGGTAGAGCACATCTCTCCAAAGAGGTTTATCGCATTGTGCCGTGGATAAAAACATTAGCATTCGACCAAGTCAACATCGATCTCATCTCAGGTATGATAGGTGAAACGTGGGAAAGCTGGCGAGAAACCGTCAGCAAGACAATTGAGCTTGAACCAGATAGTGTCACTGTTTATCAGTTGGAGCTGCCGTTCAACACGGTCTATTCTAAAGATATCCTCGGTGGTGATACACTTCCCGTAGCAGATTGGAAACTCAAGCGCGAATGGCATCAATACGCCTTTGAACAGTTTGCGCGAGCCGGTTATGCGCAATCCAGTGCGTATACAGTCGTGAAGAAAGATAAACCGTGTCAGTTTGTCTATCGCGATGCAGTGTGGCAAGGAAGTGATATGATAGGCACAGGGGTCGCCTCTTTTTCTCACCTCAGCGGCGTTCATTTTCAAAACGCCCCCTCATGGGGAGATTACCTCCGCCACCTTGAAGAAGACAGATTCCCTGTCTATCGCGCGCTGCGGCCAACGGAAGCGGAACGGTTGACGCGAGAGATGATCCTACAACTCAAACTCGGAAGCATCAGACCGTCTTACTTCAAGACAAAGTTCAATGCTGATATCCTCACGCTTTACGCTGAACCCTATGATAAACTGCAGAACGACGGCATGCTGCACGTCAACGCCGAGTTAGACGAGATTCAATTAACCCAACGCGGGCTGCTCCAAGTCGATAGCCTCCTTCCAGCATTCTATGCCCCGGAATACCAGAACACACGATACACCTAAGACATGGATACAAGCACACAATTACAACGCTTTCGCGAGATGCTCTCTCCAGTGTTAGAGACAAACGCTTTTTATCGACGAAAACTTACCGAAGTCGGGATTACACGTCCAAACGATGTGCAGACCCTGAGCGATTATCAGCACCTGCCTTTCACTACAAAGGAAGAACTCAGTGCAGACCAAGTATCATATCCCCCTTACGGTACAAATCTCACCTTTCCACTGGAACAGTACACCTGTCTGCACCGCACATCAGGAACAACCGGTTCACCTTTACGATGGTTAGATACAGCAGAATCGTGGGACTGGTGGGGTAAATGTTGGCGAGAAATTTACGACGCAGCAGGCGTGACATTCGCAGATCGGCTCATGCCCGCTTTTTCGTTTGGTCCTTTTATCGGCTTTTGGAGTGCATACCACGGCGCACAACAACTCGGTGCGCTCATAATCGCGAACGGCGGCTTTACCTCTGAGCAACGCATTCGCGCTATTCTGAGCAATGAAGTAACTGTGCTAATCTCCACACCGACTTACGCACTACGGCTTGCCGAAGTCGCAGCACAAGAAGGTGTTAATCTCAGTGAAGAATCTTCGGTCCGAGTGACCATCCATGCGGGCGAACCCGGAGCCAGTTTACCTGCAACAAAACAGAGGATTGAAAATGCTTGGGGTGCGAAGGCTTATGACCACGCTGGCGCGACGGAGGTCGGTGCGTGGGGAGTTATGTGCGAACCACAGGCTGGTGTCCATCTCAACGAAAACGAATTTATTTGTGAAGTGCTTGATCCAGAGACCGGCAATCCAACAGACGCGGGAGAATTAGTCATCACCAATTTAGGGCGCATTGGCATGCCGGTCATCCGTTATAGGACAGGAGACTACGTTAAACTCAAGTCAGCACCGTGTGAATGTGGGAGAGAGAGTCGTGTCCTTGATGGCGGTGTTACCGGTAGACTCGATGATGCCCTAATCATTCGCGGTTTGAACGTGTATCCCGCCACTATTGAAAACATTATCCTCAAGTTTCCAGAGGTCCAAGAATTCGCTGTCCGTGCTTACGGTACAGAGACGCTTGACGAACTCGAAATTCAGATTGAGTCCACAAATCCAAATCCGACCGATACTGTCAATGCTGTGACAACAGCTATCCGAGATGCTTTAGGTCTGCGAGCTGTCGTTCAATCGGTGCCACTTGGAACACTACCGAGATATGAACTGAAGTCCAAGCGATTTACCGATCAACGAAAAATGGACTGAAATCTGCTACATAAACCGGCAGAAAAAATTAGGTTACGCTTGTCACAACACCAAACCCGATCCGTACACCCATCTTCTTTACCTCAAACCGAGTGCCAATCTCCATCACCAACGGAAGGTCAAGCACAAGCGTGACATGGGCATAAGTCCCGGATGTAACAAGGGAAAGTTCGGGGGGAAGGTGTAGGTGTGCTGGCATATCAACACCCCATAGGTAGATATCGGGTCTATCATTTTCAATAAGCGGGATATGTGTGCCGCTCTCTTCAAACGTCAAGAGATAGATAAGGGCAGTAAACTCAGCATGTGACTTGACAGTCTTCGGTGTACAAAGTACTTGTCCGACAGACAGCCAATCTGGTTCAGATTCGACAGATACTTCACGCTCCTTTATACCGACAACCCGTGTTTTGATCCTGTCCCCCTTACCGACAATATCTACTGCCTGTCCAACAGCGAGTTGTCCCTGTATAATTTCACCACGCACGGACACGCTCTCTTTCGTTTCGTCAGTAATTTCATAAATTGGCATAATGAGGGGCAAGCGTTGGATATTCACGGGTGCAGGCATTACACTGTTCATCGCGACAATCAAATCAACAATCGGCTGCCATTGGGAAGAGGTAATCCGGTTCCCTTTGTAGTCTAACGCCTTTTGCGCGTCACCGACGATTATTGGTGTCGTACTTTTTCCATCTCCATACGCGTTCAGGAGTTCGTGCATTTCTTGTTTGCAGATGTCTACGATTTCATCATCTTCTGGAACACCCCCTGTATTAAGAAAGGGCAATACCTTTGGAAGACGCAGCTGATTAGCGAGTCGGAGATGTGCATCGGAGTCCGCTGTAACACCCTCGACAGCATTCACCACCCAAATCGCGCCCTGAATTCTCGGTGAACCACTAATCAACATTTTAACGATATCTGAGGACATCTCGCAGTCGATTTGGGTATAAAATTTGCCACTGGTTTCATAGGCAATCGTACGGTAGGTAATACCAACGCCTTCTCGAATGGGATGATGAATCGGGGATTGTGCTTCAAAATCGGTGTCTCCGTCCGTATGAATTGCGCCGATTCTTGAGATGACCTTCGCCATCGCCGCGGTTAACGTTGTTTTACCGTGTCCATCTGCACCGAGGGTACAGATAGGTAGTCTATTATGTGTATATTCTTTTTTTTCTATCATCTCTTCTCTCCTAACGGAAATAATATTTCGCCTACGAAACCTGTGTCATTATAGCAAAAAGTCAGCAATCGTGCAATACGGAAAAAC
>VXZL01000568.1:0-3998 GCA_009845505.1 Candidatus Poribacteria bacterium
GTGCTATGTCTATAGAAATGCCATCCTATCCTAAAGCCTCATTTCCAGCCGTTTGATATGCCAATTACACCTAAAATTGTCCAAAATTTTTAAATATATCTCGCCACAACCTTTTTGTTCGTCGTAATTTTAGATTTTGGTTGAAGCATTGCGTGACAAAATATTTTTTTTCACATGATGTAACGTTTTGGGAAAAAAATGTGTCTTTATAATCATAGGGCCTGTATTGCATTGCACAAAGTCCGAGACTCACTATCTAATTGGACGTTTCAGTGGATGTCAACACGACCAAATCTGTTCATGAGGAGGAAACTCTGTGGAGAGAGCAGACGATGTTCAATTGATCCATGCCGTTTTATCAGGCGACGACTCAGCATTCAAAGTTTTAGTTGAAAAATACGAAAAAAAGGTTCACGCCATCGCGTACGGAAAAATCGGTGATTTCCAGCATGCAGAAGACATTACACAAGAGACCTTCCTCAGCGCATATCAAAAGTTGTCAACGTTGAGAAACCCGAGTCGGTTTTCCGGGTGGTTGTATGTTATTGCGAAGCGGCTTTGTCAGAATTGGCTGAACAAACAAAAACCCGCGCTGCAATTGCAATCGTTGGAGGACACACCTATGGAAGAAGTGGTGAAGTCTGATTATGCGCGTTACGTATCGGAACAGCGCGAAACAGAAGCAACTGAAAATCGTCGTGAGATCGTCAACAAACTTTTGGAAAAATTGCCGGAGGGTGAACGGGCAGTGGTGACGCTCCATTATCTCGGCGAAATGACAACAACGGAGATTAGCAAATTCTTGGGGGTGTCGGTGGAGGCAATAAGGACTCGACTCCATCGCGCCCGAAAACGGTTACAAGAAGAAGAAGCACTCTTGATCCAAGAAGTTCTCGGCAGTTTGCAGATACCCGCGCGTATCAAACAGAAGATTATGCAAGAGATTGCTAACATGCAACCGACACCTGCTCCGAAAATGAAACCGCTCTTGCCGTGGGTGGCTTTCGGAACTGCTTTGGGTGTTACAGCTCTATTGATTTTGGGTGTCGGCAACCTAAACCTTGAACATTTTCAGCAACTTTACAAGACTTACTTTGCGAGTGATGAGGAAACCACAAAAGGTGAAAAGGATTTCACTCCTGATTTTACCCTAACACTCGGCACCCATAGGAGTGGGGCTGATTTGTTAGCGGCACTGGCGGCAGAAAAATGCCAGGTCAGTCTGTGGTCCATGCAAGCTCTTGAAAATCCGGATTTCCCGGTAGCCGCAGCGGAAATAACCGTTTATATCGTTGTTGTTTCTATGCTGGAGCTGGGGTTTGCTGAGGGTGAGTTTGCTACGCTTGATACGATTTATGCGCGTGCGAAACAGATGGGACTTGAAACGTGCCCGGTTGAGATTGCCCCGCAGCTGCGTCTGCGACTTCTTGACCAACCCGATTGGATGACCGGGGATCGGCTCTCGGAATTTTTCGTCGCGAGTGAACCGTTTGTGCTGACGCGTGAGGGGTTACCGAAGATTTTCAGCATCGTGCGGGATGATAGATACCCGCACCCTGAAACCGGTAGAGGGCTATGGTTGATTGCAAATGGCACCCTTGGAGCCGGGGATCCAGAACTCCCTGGCAGGCTGTTTAGTGCCTCCGATCCTACAGGGTTTGACCACAAAGGTCGTTTTGCATTCGTTATTCCGAAATAGAAGGGCGCAAAATATGAAAATCAGGTTAGCGTTTTATTTTTCTCTTTTTATAACCACGCTGAGTGGTACGTTCCTCATTGTTGCATATACGGAACAAAATTCTGTAAGCACAGCGGATTGTGTGAAACGCATTGCAGTGCATAACATCCGAGTCTCAGTGCCGAAATGGGCGTTTCCTTGGCACATATACGCAACTTGCGTAAGTCCTAAGGATTATCACTGAGATCGAGGGGAGCGTTTTCAAAAGACACCACGCCTTTTGAGCGTTGAAACATAGAAAATCGAGGAAATCTATTCATGAAAACGAAATGCTATCATCTCTTAACACTAATCACTTTTGTGATGCTCGTATTTGTGCCGAACAGTTTCGCGCAAAGTTCCAAACCAATCGTGAGAATCATTTATTTTCTTCCCAGTGATCGTCCATTTGATGTTAATGTGGTTCGACAGATGAAAAATACAATTCTTAATGTTCAAATTTTTTATGCTGAGCAGATGCAAGCACATGGGTACGGAAAGAAAACTTTCCGCTTTGAAACGAATCGTCAGGGCGAGCCGAGGATACATCGCGTAAATGGAAAACACCCTTTTAGACATTATGACAACACCCTTGGCACTGCTGTAACTCAGGAGCTGGAGCAGGCATTTGATTTTGAGGCGAATATTTACTTCATTGTACTTGGCGCAGATGCGCTGCGTCAAGGTGACGGGCAGCCTGCAGGTGGGGTCGGAGGTCAACGAGGAAAAAGTGGTGGATATATAGTGGTTCCTAATAAATTTGGGTGGACGACGGTAGCGCATGAATTGGGACATACCTTCGGATTGGGGCATGATTTTCGGGATGATTCGTACATCATGTCGTATGGGTCCCGTCAAGATCCTTCTCTATCTGCAGCAGCAGCCGAATTTTTGTCTGTGTCTCCATTTTTTAATCCTCGCATTCCCATAGCATTTATGTCCCCACCAACTGTTGAACTCGTTTCCTCACCTACATACGCCGCAGGATTAAAAAGTATACCGGTTCGGTTCAAAGTCAAGGATTCAAGTGGACTTCACCAAATCCAACTATTTGCTTGGGGCGGACTCCAAAAGTCTCGTAGATTGGCAGGAAAAAAAGAGGCCATCGTTGAATTTGAGTATGAGGGTGGTATTGGTCTGTTGGATTTCAATGCTGGCCTTATAGATTTTGTAAGTCTTTCTGAGGCTACAGCACATGATATTTTGGTTATGGCGGTTGATGCAGCTGGAAATAGCAGCTATACTCGTTTTCGACTTTTTAAACAGTCAGAAGACTTCCTGCGCACTACACTTGACGCATCTGAGTCTATAGTATCATTAGCATTTTCACCCGATGGACAGACGCTCGCCTCTGGTCACTATGGCACAACCAAGTTATGGGATGTGAGAACAGGACGCAATATTACTACAGTACATAATGATGAAATCTCTAATCTCCCTGCCTTCGTGATTTCCTTTTCGCCTGACAGACAGACGTTTACCTCTGCTAGTCAGCTAGGCATCAGGTCTTGGGATGTGAGAACAGGACGCAATATTGCTACAATAGTACTTGAAGATGCACGTTATGTCTGGTCTGTGTCCTTTTCGCCTGATGGGAAAACCTTCGCGGCCAACAATTCGAGTTTTCAGGAGGTTCAGTTATGGGATATTACAGGCTCCAAACTTGCTACCTTTCCTATTCCTGAGACCGGAGTCGGAGGAGGGCCTCAACTTGTATCTTTTTCGCCGGATGGGACGGTCCTGGCATTCGGCGACGCAGAAGGCGCGATCAAGTTATGGAATTTGACGACCAGACGCAGTATTGGAACCTTATTTAATGTGAACGAAAACTACGGTGCCGTATTCGCTTTGTCTTTTTCGCCGGATGGGACGACCCTCGCCGCCACTTATTGGACGAATGCGATCAAGTTATGGGATCTTACCACTTACTCCGAACGTGCTATCTTTGCGAGTCCCACTTTTGATAACTACGATCACGTTTTATCCTTTTCGCCGGATGGAAAAACGCTGGCATCCGCAGGAACTAATGGAGAAGTCAGGTTATGGACAATTCCCGAAGAATCTATATCCCCGCTGCTACATAAGAGTAATGTCGTGAGTGCCGAGTTCAGTCCTGATGGGAACCGCCTCGCCACAGGTAGTTTCAATGGGATGGCGCGGCTCTGGAATGCCAATACCGGTAAACATATACAGGTTTTCCCAGCAGCACATACGAGCGGTGTCGAGAGTATTGCGTTCAGTCCTGATGGTGTTCGCCTTGCTACTGGCAGTGCGGATGGGA
>VXZL01000568.1:4098-6572 GCA_009845505.1 Candidatus Poribacteria bacterium
AGTATTGCGTTCAGTCCTGATGGTGTTCGCCTTGCTACTGGCAGTGCGGATGGGACGGCACGGCTCTGGAATGCTAACACGGGTAAACACATACGCGTATGGGAGAGTGTTGGCGGCTGGGATTTCGTGACTGTTTTTAGTGTCGCTTTTAGTTCGCATGGAAATCAACTCGCTATAGGCAGTCGCGCAGCTGGAACTTCTATGTGGAATGCCAATACGGGTGCGTTGATACATGAGTTGAATACAGGTACTACTTATAGTGTTGCGTTCAGCCCTGATGGAAAGCAACTTGCGATAGCCGGTTGGGGTGACCCTTCGCTCTGGAATACCAACACAGGTGAACGTATACGAACTTTTGACATCGGTGATGACAGGACCCTGGCCTGGAGTTCTGACATTACGCTGGCGTTCAGTGCTGATGGGGATCGCCTCGCTACAGGTAGTCACATTGGGCCCGTGCGGCTCTGGGAGGTCAACACGGGCAAACGTATATGGACTTTTCAAGGAGATGCGGAAATCCGTAGCGTCGCCTTCAGTCCTGATGGGAAACACCTCACTACAATCGATGCGGATGGAGCTTTGCTGGCCTTGAATGCGAACACGGGTAAACCCGTATTAACCATAGATGAGCCACAGGAACCCAAAGTTGTCTCCATCCCCGACGCGAACTTGGCAAAGGCTGTCCGAAAAGCCTTGGGACTCAAAAACAAAGCTCCAATCACAAAACAAGATATGTTGAAACTCAAGGTATTAGAAGCCAGGAACAGTCAAATAAAGAACCTGACGGGTCTTGAGCACGCCAAAAATCTCACCCGGTTAGATCTGTATCGGAATCAAATTCGGAAACCCAATCCGCTGTCAGGCTTAAAGCACCTGAAAAATTTAAATCTCGAGCAAAACCCAATCAGCAATGTCCGTCCGCTGACGAAATTAACACAATTGGAGTGGTTGTTGCTTGGCAGCAGTCCGGTAAAGAACGTCGGTGTCCAACTGCTTGCCGAATTGAAGCAACTCAGAGGGTTATCCCTCTATGATAGTCAGATAAGTAATGTCAAACCGCTGGCAAAATTGACGAAACTCGAAAGTCTCTGGCTCGACTATAATCAGATCCGCGATGTCTCGCCGCTTGCGGGATTAAAGAACCTTCGGACGTTACATCTCCGGGATAATCAGATCCGCGATGTATCTCCACTCGGGAAGTTGACAGAACTCACGGAATTGCGACTTGCCGACAACCCGATAGCAGATGTGGGTCCCCTTGCGAGTCTCACGAAACTCGAAGATGTGGATATTGAGATTTCGGCAGCAGCCCCTGGGCATGCCGGCTTTGCGCCGCCGCCTGAAGTCACACAATTGCTCCTAAACTACCCGAACCCGTTCAATCCAGAGACATGGATACCGTATCAGTTGGCGCATCCGAGTGAAGTGCGGATTACCATCTATGACGTACGCGGCACCCTCATCCGGCGTTTGGACCTCGGACATCAACGTGAAGGCTACTACACGACTCGGAGCCGTGCAGCACACTGGGACGGTAGGAACAATGTCGGTGAACCTGTTGCGAGTGGAGTCTATTTCTACACGCTGATGGTAGGGGATTTCACGGCGACGCGGAAGTTGTTGATACGCAAATAATTTTTCTGTTTTTATCGCTCTGAGCCGGGCAATGGGTTTCCGAGAACTGTCCGCAATGCGATATATAAAGAGGAGAAATCAGATGAAAACATGTAAAGGGCCCTTGCTTGCAATTTTGCTGTTATGTGTGCATGTGATAGGCTGCGAAAAGGCGCAGCAAATAGTCGGGACAGCCGTGGAACCGCCAGCAGAAGTCGTGTTGATGCCGGATGCGAATTTAGCGGCAGCGGTGCGTGAGACATTTGGACTGACAGTAGATGCACCGATCACCACCGAGGCACTGCAAAACCTAAAAATATTAAGGCTCACTGACAAAGACCGCCGACCGATAAAAGACTTCACTGGCTTAGAATATGCCGTGAATCTGACAGAATTGGTGATGTTGGGTATTCATCCGCTATCAGATGTTTCCCCACTCGCAAATCTTACGAATCTGACAAAACTGAAATTAGCCAATCTTCCGGTATCAGATGTTTCTGCCCTTGCAAATCTTATGAATCTGACAGAATTGGAAATAGCGGCTAGCGATATATCGGATATTTCTGCCTTTGCGAATCTCACAAACCTCGCAGAACTGAGACTGTGGGGTACGGAAGTATCAGATGTTTCTGTCCTTGCGAATCTCACAAATCTCACAGAACTGAGACTGGAGTCTAGCCAGATATCGGACATCGCGCCCTTGGTGGCGAATACAGGATTGGGCAGCGGCGACATCGTCGATTTGCGGGATAATCCTTTGGATGAAGCTGCCACTAACACTCATATCCCGGCACTCCAAGCCAGAGGTGTTACAGTAGAATGGTAACATAACCTGAATATGATATAAGAAAGGAACTTTA
>VXZL01000256.1:0-4043 GCA_009845505.1 Candidatus Poribacteria bacterium
TACAAAACGACTAATTCCGTTAGCAAATCTGGCGCGGAAAAGCAATAGCAAATGGCTATTGTCGGCTTGATTTTTTATTTCGATTGTGGTAAAATGCGTAAACATGGCACAGCACACCTATACCCTTATTCACCAAGACCCATCCACTTCGGCGCGAGTTGGCAAACTTCAAACAGCGCACGGTGTTGTCAACACACCGATATTTATGCCAGTAGGGACGCGCGGGACGGTGAAGGCATGCACACCAGAAATGCTATCCAATCAGATTCAGGCAGAGATTATTCTTGCGAACACCTATCATCTTTACCTACGTCCCGGACACGAAACCGTCCATGATGCAGGGGGTTTGCATAGATTTATGGGATGGCAACGTCCCATCTTAACGGATAGTGGCGGATTTCAGGTTTTCAGCCTTGGCAGCCTTCGGACGATTACGGAAGAGGGTGTAACGTTCCGCTCTACAATAGACGGAACGGAACACTTTATCAGTCCTGAACGTTCCATTGAGATTCAAAATGCCCTCGGTGCGGACATTATCATGGCGTTTGATGAGTGTCCTGCGTTACCGAATGACTATACGTATCTTAAAAACTCAATGGAGATGACATTACGGTGGGCAGCACGGTGTAAAGCGGCACACCAAAACCCGAACCAACTGCTATTTGGAATTGTGCAGGGGGGTATGGAACGAGATTTACGTCAGGCAAGTGTGGAAGGAACGGTATCCATCGGTTTTCCGGGATACGCAATCGGGGGTTTGAGCGTTGGAGAAGAAAAGGCACTGATGTATGAGACGCTGGCATACACCGCACCGCTTCTACCAGCGGAGAAGCCGCGCTACTTGATGGGTGTTGGAACGCCTGAAGACTTGGTCTACGGTGTCCGTTGTGGGATTGACATGTTCGATTGCGTGATGCCGACCCGAAACGCCCGCAACGGATCTTTGTTTACAACAGCGGGTATCGTCCGCATCCGCAACTCGAAGTACAGCCGTGATTTTGGTCCTTTGGATCCAGAGTGTACCTGTTATACGTGCCAGAATTTCACGCAGGCGTATCTCCGGCATTTGCATGTCGAAAACGAGATTCTCGGTTCGCAACTGCATACTTTGCACAATCTACATTTTTATATCAGTTTAATGCGTGGGATTCGGCGCGCTATTTGTGATGGGAGTTTCGCAGCGTTGGCAGATGGTGAACCGGATATTAGTGCGTTAGTGAAGTTGGGGCAACCCGCTTAATCCGACCTACAACTCAGCTAACCCACCAAATATTTAAACACAGAGGAGAGGTTATCATCGGGGGAGTAGAGTTGAGAGACAGTTAATTCGTTCTCAATGAGGAGTTCGGGAAGTCGGGCATAGAAAGCATCCGGTCTGGCGGTTTCGATGATAATATCGCCATCTCCGTTCTCTTGTGATTCGTTCTCTGCACCAGAGAATTCGGGGTTAGAAACCCCGTTCACATTCACAAAGGTCACGCTCAGGATATCCTCAAAAGGGAGACAGACTTGCGCCAAGCGGCGCGGTTCATCGGTGCTTAGATAGACTTTGTGCGGATGTTCGTCAATCAGTTCTCGGATATCGGAAATAGTACCTTCAGCGAGAATTCGCCCTTGATGAATAAGCAAGATTGTCTCCGTCAACGCTTCAATCTCGTAGAGGATATGACTCGAAACGACGATGCTGATACCTTTATCAGTAAGTCCATTTAGGAGCGCGAGCACATGCCGTCTCCCATTCGGATCCAAACCGGTAAGGGGTTCATCAAGGAAAAGAAGTTCGGGTTCATGTACCAACGCCTGCGCGAGTTTGATGCGCTGCCGCATCCCCTTGCTATAGGAGCCAATCGGTCGGTCTTTTGCCTGTAGCATGTCTACCGTCTCCAGAACCTGTAGACTCCGAGATTTGACCTCGGCTTTGTCGTATCCACTCAACGTCGCAAAAAAAGCGATAAACTCAAAACCGCTCATGAATTGATACGCCAATTCTATGTCGGGGCAGTAACCTACCCGTTTCGTCAAGTCAGGATTGTTCCACACGGGTTGGTTGAGGACTTTAACCTCGCCCTGATTCGGTTTGAGTTGCCCTGTCATGAGTTTAATTAAACTCGTTTTTCCCGCCCCATTTGGACCCAATAAACCGGTTATTCCAGGGCGAATTGTCAGGGTTATATCGTTTACTCCCATGACCTCACCGTACCATTTCGATAGATTTTCCGTTTGAACGATCACTTTTTAATTTTTCCTTGCGGTATGTTCAAGTAATTTTCAAGGTTTCTTCAAGGTTCAGGATACCAGCAGTTGTCCCGATAGCAGTGACACATGCAGCACCGGTTGCAGATGCCAATTCCATCGTTGCCGTTAGGTCCCAGTCCATGAGGGTCCCGGCGAGAAATCCAGCAGCATAAGCGTCCCCTGCTCCCGTTGCATCAACAACATCCACAGGATATGCCGGTGCTAAGCGTTCCGCCTCTGGTGTAGCGGCGTAACTTCCGTTTTCACCCATTTTAATGATGACGGTGTCAATGTCGTAGTTACCGCGCAAAAATTGGGTAATTTCTCTGTAATCAGACAGTCCTGTGAGATGTTGTGCTTCAACGATACTCGGCATAAAGATGTCTATGTAAGGCAAGCACGGCTCAAGCGTCTCCATCCATCTTCCAGTGGCATCATACGCTGTGTCGAGTGAAGTGGTTATACCCAACCCCTTCGCCGTTCGGAGAACGTTTGCCATCGGTGCCCCATCAAAACGGGGCATGACGAGTGCGCCAGCGATGTGCAAAATCTTGACAGTTCTGATAAGTCCCCAATCAAGGTCTGCTTCACAAAGCTCACCGTTCGCGCCGATATAGTGATAGAAAGTCCGTTCCCCATCAGAGGCAATCGCGACAAACGTAAATGAAGTACTGACATCAATATCTTGTCGCATGCCTACTGCGTTGACGCCGTTGTCCGCGAGTCCCTGCAGGATGAGATCACCGAAAGCATCCGTACCAACTTTGCCCATTGCACCAGCAGAGATACCGAGGCGAGCGAGTGCGATAGCCGTGTTGTTGGCACAGCCTCCCGTATGGATTTCGAGCTCATCAAAGAGTGCTAATTTTCCCTTTTCGGGGAACTGATCTATCGGCCGTCCTAACACATCAACGACATAAATGCCGAGGGATAGCACATCCATGTTTCACCTCATCTCCTTGAGACAATTTTCTTTTAACGCTCGGTACCAGGGCGAAAAATTACCAAAGTATCACTATTTACATTAAAATTTTCGCCCGCTGCTATGTCAGTAAAGTTTCGAGAAGTCCACCCGATAATATAGGGTTGCGGGTTCAAACCCGTCCCCATCATCAGATATTGCAGTACACCCTCTTGTTGTAGGATTCTCGCAAACGTTTCTCGCGTGTCGTCGAGTTCCTCATCTGGCGGCATCTTTGACGTGGAATGTAGCGGGAGATGCGCTGTCGAAAGCTCGGTCTCTTGTTTCGGATTCGTACGGAGTGGAATGTCTCCTAAGTAAGTTATTTGCTTACCTGTGACGCGCCACGCGTCTTCAAGTTCAACGGGTAGTTGCTGTGTAAACGCTTCCTTGATATAAGTCGTCGGGTGCCACGGTTCTACAAAGACATCTTGCAAGTGAACACCTGAATCACGCATCAACGTTCCAATCCGTTGGGGCAGTTCAGTTTCCTGATGGCGAATAAAAGTCCCGTTTGGAAACTCAATGGTTGTTTCTGTCCGCGCTGCAGTCCTTATAGAAACAAAACTTTGTAGATGCGCACGCTGTCGTTCAGGATAGACCGACAAGACCGATAATTGGTCTGCTGTCATATTGATAGGCAAAATATTTCTCGCCACTGCAATTGTGCACACCGAAAACAGAATAAAGAGGCAGCTGCCTATCCAGTAGCTGGACGATTTTTGTTTAGACCTCCCAAAATTGAGTAAGAAACCTCCGAAAATGAGAAGGTACACCGGTAAGACCACCGCCAATAGTTTGATGAGTGGCACTTGGGTCGGCATTTTTGAGAGAAACTGTTTATAAA
>VXZL01000256.1:4053-6555 GCA_009845505.1 Candidatus Poribacteria bacterium
CTCCTCATGTTGACGATAAAGCGCATACTGATCTGCAAAGTGTCGCGGAGATTTACCCGACTCACTCAGCAAATGTTGCCAGAAGGCTTCACCTACCTTTTGCTCCGAGAATGGCAATGCATTGTAATCAAATGCAAGACAGAGAATTTGTCCATCCCCAAAGTTTCGTTTTGCAACGTAAATCTCTTCCTTTGTACCGATTAACGTTTCACATCCGTCTTTCGGTGCGAACACAATGCGTTCAAATAAAATTCCGTTGTTATCAGAAGCATGAAAACCGAGTTGCTCATACAAGGCATCAGAGAGTGCATCTGTTTTTTCTATACCTTTTAATTCAACAGGAAGAAAAGGTTCTATAAAACTGCCACGCAGTGCGTTAAAACTACCACCGCCGGACATAATAAGGGTGCCACCCCGCTGGACCCAATCAAGTAGTGCTCTTTGTTCCGCTTTAGAGACATTTCTCTCTGTCAAAAAGGTCTCACGGACAACAAGGATATCAACAGGACTATAACCGATCCAATCCCGTAGCAGTGAGGTTGAATCGGGTAGGTATTTAACATGCACCCGTGCGCCGTTGGCAACCTTTAATTGTCTTTTGTCAATAAATCGTTTTAACTTATCACCGCTCGGTGCCAATACCAACACGAGATAGTCTTTACGTGCGATAGGTGTGGGTAATAGCACTTCGTGGAACGCATTAGTGTTATAAGTATGTAAGCGTTCACTTTCTACGGGTGCTGTGGACACAAGTTCTATAACAAGTCGTGTCGCATTTTTCGGACAGTAAACATAGAAATGTTTCTGCTGTCGTCCGGTCGGGCTGAGTCTCAACGGGGTGGCGTATCGTTCAAAAGGTGTATCTGAAGTAAAATTCCGGACCTCCACCACCAGTTCTCCAGTAGATACATCGGGTTCATCCTGACTTCGGACTGTAACAGTCAAGGGTACCCATGTCCCTGTTTTGTAGCCATCGCTGAATCCGAAGGTTGCATTCTCAACTTCCACGGCACCGAAGGCAACAGACACTGAAAAAAGCGAAAGGTAAAGCAGTATTCTCATTTTACCTACTCCAACGGAACCGAGGTTAGAAATTGCTTCTATTAGGTTGCCCCAACAAGACGCGCCGGATTGTTAACCAGCCTTGTTTTCACTGCCCCTACAAAAGGATGCGTGCTAAAAACGCCGTTTCCTAACATGATCATTGATGCAACACCACCTTCCGCCTCAATCTGCGCGATTACGTCAATGACCCGCGCGTCGCTAAGCAATCCACTCTCTACCGAAAACTGCTTTGAGACAGCAAAGCAAGCGTTAAAGAGTTCGGTATCCGGTTTGGCGTGTGTAAGCGTTCTCAAAGTATCTAAAGCCACATCAGCGGCACGATTAATACGAAGGGTCTGCTCCGGGTTTCCGAGGACTTTGCTTGTCTGAATCGATCCGAAGTAACGATAATAGATAGGTTGTTCTGCAATCGGTAACCTATCAGCGACCAAAGGCGCGCCTTCCTGCAATTTGACAAGGCAGCCGCCGTGATATTGTGAGCATACATCTCCGAGTCCAGTGCGATTTTCTACTTCTGCGACATGTGCTACCATCGCAAGTGATTCTGTATCTTTGCGTAGATGTAAGAGTTCATTAAGGGCGTAGGCTGTTGCGAGTGCAGCAGCGCCGCTAAGCCCGAAACCACAGCCGAGTGGTAACGGGGAAGTCAGGTCTACCCTTATGCCTGTAACTCCAGTGTTTTGAACCAACCGCTCAACAACCGCAAGAACCGTAGGAAAATTAATACTTTCTCCGTTAAATAGCACCTCTGTTTCCTGACAGTCAGAGACGGTAACTTCTACACCTTCTGTAACCGTAAATCCCATACCAAGTGAGTGCATACGGGTCGCGTCGGAATGCGGAATAATCTTGAAGACACAAGAGATGTTGCCTGGGGCAAATGCTCTCGCCATTTCGCTCCTTTCCTATGGCTATCAGCGGAAGTTTTTCGCACCTCCAGCAAATGCTTCTATACATTGCGTTGCGGCGGGGCATACCTTGGATGGAATGCGCCCTCACCACATTGCCCTTCTTCAATTTTTGCGGCTTGTCCACCCCCGGTAACGGAGCATCTCGCGCCGTCTAATTCCGGCAGCACGTAACGTTGGAACCATGCCCCCATCTGTTGTCGCATATCATCTATTCGGGCAGTCTGAGATTTTTCATCTATCAGGTTTTTCCGTTCATCGGGGTCGTTCACCAAATCGTAGAGTTCATGCGGTCCATACGGATATCTATGGACATATTTCCACTCTTGCGTCCGAATCATACGGACAGGTCCGTATTCATCGAAGACGACAATTTCATCTTTAGCATCGTTCGTTTCGCCAGAAAGCGCGGGGACGAAACTCCTGCCGGGGGACATATCGTCATTCGGATCGGGTAGACCGAGGTAATCAAGGAGTGTCGGCATGAAATCGTATTGGCTCACCATCGCTTCGCTGACGCGCCCCTCTG
>VXZL01000105.1 GCA_009845505.1 Candidatus Poribacteria bacterium
GTTGTCGCAAGTTTCGCCTCGGGTACTACCGATAATCTACCTTTGTCAGGGATACTATCGCCAATAATTGTAATATTATCGAATCTTGCCGTATAATTTGCCAGACCAAAGCCCACGCCCCCTGCTAAACGAGGCAACGACGGAGACTCTAAGACTTTTCTTCCATTAATCGAAAAAATCATGTTAGCTTTATTAACACTCAACTTTAGCGTAGACCATTCCTTCAGTTTCAAAGGCGGTTTCTTCTTCATTCCGAAGGAATCAAATATCTTACCTGGTAACTTACCCCCGAAACAGTGAACGTTAGATCCATGCTCAAGGGACAAGACGCCAATCATACATAGCAGCCCCCAATTTTTCATGATCCGTGCAGCGACGACAAACGATCCGGGACCATGTTCTTCACGTGGCATAACATCAAATTCGATTTCATAATCTTCCCAGGTCTCATCCCCAATTATCAGTAACTGAGGCATACGTGGCCCAATTTCGTCTTTCACCGTAGCTTCCATCTCTCCATCAAGGGTTTCCCAGGAACCGGGCGCGATTTTAACATCAAACGCGTTAAGTTCTCGCCAGTCCTCCAAGTTTTCATCGTCAAAAGTTTCCACAAATGTCCCTGCCCAAGCGGGAAAAGCAAAAAGAAAAAGAATCCATCCAGCAGTAGTTGAGTTCATGACAACACTCCTTTCAGCAGAGCTGCTCAAATATCTGTTACTTTTTCTGTTTCAGAAATTCAATGTTTACTGATAATGTCCCGCAGCGCGTTCAAAACTTTGGTTAAATATTCGAGTGCGATTGGCACCCATCCACGTTCACACAGGCACCCGTTACAAGACTCGCCCGTTCCGATGAGAGGAAAACGACGACATTCGCAACCTCTTCCGGTTTTCCAAATCTACCGAGGGGCATATCGCTTTTCACAAAAACCTCCATCGCTTCTGGATCGGCTGCGATCCGGCGCGCCCAACCGCCACCGGGAAAGAGTATGGAACCTGGGGCAACGCTATTCACGCGGATATTGTCGGGTGCGAGCTCTTTCGCCAACGATTTTGTCATGCTAATTTCGGCGGCTTTCGCGGCATTATACGTAATGTGTCCACCGCCTTCTCTGCCGTAGATGGAGGTAATCATCAGAATTGCGCCACCGCCTTGTTTTTTCATTTCAGGGATGACGCGTCGGTTCACGCGTGCCGCAGAAACCAGATTCAGATCGAGGATCTCGTGCCATTCGGTATCCGAAATATCTTCCAACGGGGTCCATCGACTCCCACCGACGTTGTTCACAACGACATCAATCCTGCCGTAAGTCTCCACCGTTTCCGATATAAACGCCTCAACTTGACCTGTATCTGTGACATCCGTGCGTTTAGCAAAGACGTGCGCGCCTTTTGCGGTGAGTTCGGCTGTTACGCTTTGGAGTGTATCTTCAGTCCTGCCACAGATGCTCAGACGTGCGCCCTCATCGGCGAACCCGTGTGCAATTGCCTGTCCGATCCCACGACTTGCCCCTGTTACAACGACGACTTTGTCTTTTAATCCTAAGTTCATTAGAGTCCCCTTGTTTTTTGTCCGTAATATATTGACTTGAAAGCGACCTTTCACGAGGTACATTGTTTTCATTATAGTTGAGTCCGTTTGGAATGTCAACGGGATAGTTTTCAGTGGTAGGGCAGGATTGGGAAATATCGCGCACAAACTAAAAGTTTATGCTACAGAGCAGTCCTTCTCATGATAGTGCGTCAAAAACTTTACACACCCCTTGACAATATAAAAAGATTGTGGTAAAATATATTACATCAAGTGTATTAGAAAGATTCTGCCTGAACTGAAAGATAGGAAAAGAATTTATGGCGTACTATATCACTGAGGAGTGTATCGGATGCATGGCATGTTTAACCAATTGTCCCGTTGACGCAATCACGGGGGATAGGAACATGTTGCACATCATCGATCCAAACATTTGTATTGACTGCAGCGCGTGTGGGATGGTCTGCCCTGTTGAAGCAATCCGAGACCAGTTCGGCGAAGTGTGTAAATTCATCCGTCGTCCGACGCACCGTCCCATCGCTGTAATCTACGAAGAGCTCTGTTCGGGGTGCGATTTCTGCGTCCATATCTGTCCATGGGATTGCCTTGAACTCAAGGACCCGGAGACAGGGGAACATGCTGAAAGCTTCTTCGGTATCTGTGAATTGGTTAAACCGAAGGATTGTGTCGGCTGCAAGTTGTGCGAAGAGGTCTGTATCAAGGACGCTATCCGTATCGAATCACCCGTGCTTGTGGAACTTGCGGAAGCTGCAGACTAATTTTTTAACGATTATGTCTGGGCGGGGAAAATGGCGAATACACACCTTTATAAACCGAACCTCGTTATCGTCATCTCCGGACCGTCTGGATCAGGGAAAAGCACCGTCATCGATGCCCTTTGTGAAGCCGACCCAACATTAAAACTATCCGTTTCCGCAACAACACGCAACCCACGTCGTGGCGAAGTAGATGGTGTCGATTATCATTTCCTATCGAAAGCAGAATTTGAAGAACACATCCAACAGGGGAGCTTCTTAGAGTGGGCGGAATACGGAGACAATCTCTACGGCACGCTCAAGTCTGAAATCGTCGCAGCACGCGAAGCCGGGAAAGACGCTGTTTTAGAGATTGAGGTAAAAGGTTCCCTGCAAATTCGATCGCAAGCGCAAGACCTTGCTCCTGCGAGAAATGTCCTCATCTTTATCATACCGTCCTCTTTCGCTATCTTAGAGAAACGCCTCCGCCGCAGACAAACAGAATCTGAGAAGGAATTGGAACAACGTTTGGACATCGCGAAGTCCGAAGTCCTTCAAATTCAACACTACGACTACTGGGTTAGCAACCCCCAAGGAAAAATCCAGCGAGCCGTTGCCCAGATTCAGGCTATCATTACCGCCGAACGCTCCCGTATTGATGATGAATTGATAGAGATAATTAATCCGTTATTCGGTGTTAACAGTGTGGATTAAATCCAGTCGAAATTAACCGAGAACCCGATTTTGACAACGGAAAAATCGGAGCAGAAACCCAATAGTAAAAAAAATGGAATTCAGAGATCGGACTATCATCTTAGGTGTCACAGGTGGTATCGCCATCCATAAATCGCTTGATGTCGCGAGCCAACTCGTCAAAAGCGGTGCTTCCGTTCACGTCGTGATGACAGAGAACGCCACCCGTCTTGTCCAACCTCTACAATTCCAAGTTATCTCGCGGAATCCGGTACTCTTGGACCTATTTGACACAGGTACAGATTGGAAACCGCCGCATATTGATCTCGCCGACCGCGCCGATTTACTCATGATTGTCCCCGCAACGGCGAATATTATCGGTAAACTCGCAAACGGCATCGCTGACGATGCCCTCTCCACCGTCGCCGTGTCCGTTCACTGTCCAGTCCTCCTTGCACCGGCAATGAACGGACACATGTATCAGAACCCTTTCGTTCAACAGAACATAAACACGCTGAAAACACACAACTACCACTTCATTGAACCTGCAAGCGGTGACTTGGCATGCGGTTATGAAGGTGTTGGACGTTTGAACACAGTAGAGACAATCCTTGAAGGTGTGAGTGGTATTTTGAAGCGTCGCGATTCGGAGATTGCCCCTACAGCGAGGCCGCAGGATTTACAAGGGATACGTGTTCTTGTCACAGCAGGGGCGACGCGCGAGTATATTGATCCCGTCCGATTTATTACAAACCGTTCCAGCGGTAAGATGGGGTACGCCATCGCTGAAGCAGCAGCACACCGCGGCGCGGAAGTACGGCTTATCAGCGGAGCTGCTACGCTTCCTCCACCGACCCACATCAAAACGCAACATGTCGAAACAACAATTCAGATGTACAATGAAGTGCTGCAAGCATTCGATGAAACAGACATTGTCATTATGGCGGCTGCGCCTGCTGATTATCGCCCACGCGAATTCACACCCCATAAAATCAAAAAGACCGCCGATCCACTAACACTCCCGCTTGAAAGGAATCCAGACATAGCCGAGGCTCTTGGTAAACAGAAGACACATCAAATCCTCGTCTGTTTTGCTGCAGAAACGGATGATCTTCTCGAGAATGCTAAAAAGAAGTTGATTCGTAAGAATTGCGATCTCATCGTTGCGAACGATATTCTTGCGGAAGGGGCTGGATTCCAATCCGATACGAACATCGTCACCCTGCTGGATCGAAATGGGACCTGTGAACAACTGCCACGTGCCCCCAAACGCGACATAGCGGATGAGATTCTGACTAAGGTCGTTGCTATACGAAATAGTCGAAAATAAAGATGAATTCACAACAGATCCGTGATTTCTTTGCCTTCAACCACGCCCGCCCCAAAAAGCAATTAGGACAAAATTTTCTCGTTAACCCAGAGGTTCTCAATATTATTCTTGAAGCCGGAGAAGTCACAGATTGTGATACCGTCATAGAGATCGGTGCCGGGTTAGGGTATCTCACTGATGCCTTGGCGCGACGTGCCAAACGCGTCGTTGCTGTGGAAGTGGACGAGTTATTATACAATGCCTTAGCGGCGCAATTCGCAATAGATTCACACGTCCAACCCCTCAATATAGATGTCCTCAAACTGGAACTTAACGCACTACTCGAATCCGAGAATACATCACACATCTACAAAGTCATCGCGAATCTGCCTTACAGTATCACAACACCGATCTTGTGGAAACTTCTCGCGCATCAGAAACAGATTCATAGCTGCGTCCTAATGATGCAGAAGGAGGTTGCGGAAAGGATTGTTGCTGGACCGGGAGGAAAGGACTACGGTGCATTGACGATTGGTATCACTTATCACGCCGAACCGACGCTAATAGCCACACTGTCGCCAGAGAACTTTTACCCATCGCCAAAGGTAGACTCTGCCCTCTTAAAACTGACGATGCGCGAAAGTCCAAAGGTTAGCGTTGAAGATGAAGTATTGTTTTTTAAAATAGTGCGAACAGCGTTCAGGACGCGTCGGAAGATGTTAAAAAATGCTTTAATCAGGAGTAGATTCGCTTCAGCAGAGAGACTGGCAGCTGCGTTTGAGGAAACTGGTATAGCCCCAGAACGGCGCGCTGAAACATTGGACATCACGGAATACGCAGCCCTCACCAATTTTTTCTCTCAGAATCATTAGCAATTCGCGAATCGCGGTTCGCTAATGGCATCACAAACGGATGTCTATTTCCAGAAGCTGCCAATACACAATCTTCCAATCTCGTCCTTCACGGCGGAACTCAAATTTAGAACCGGCTTTAATTTCTCTCAAGTCTTCTTCTTCCCCTTTTCTGGCGTTCACATCAAGCCGAAGGGTTACTGCCGCTTTTCTGGCATGCGTCACATCCATCTCCATATCCTTGAACAGGAATTCAAGAAAGGTGTACTCATCAAAGAGCTGAGTTATCGCGGGATTGACATCTGCGTAATTTTCAGGGATAATGCCTGATGCCACACCGAAGAGGGTCGCGTCATCGTCCGCAGCGACATAGGTTTCTGAAAAGAGTCTCTCAACCGCTTCAATATTTTTTTTATCCACAGACTCAAGGAGATCCGAAAAATTTTCAAAAAATTCCTGTATTTCCAGCACTGGGTCCTTTAAGGGTGTTAACGGGATATTTATAACTAAACGTTGTTGGTTGAGCGCAAAGGGCTGACCATGATATTCGTAATCTGGATCCCTTACAATCAGGTTATAGGTATCGCCGTAAAGAACATCTTGAAAAGAATAAACCCCATCTACACCGGTTTCAACCTCTCGACCCATTAGGATCACCATTGACCCAGGAATAGGATTTCCTGTCCCAGCGTCAGTGACGGTTCCAGAGATTGTGCCGTATTGAAGCACTACCGGTTCTTCAGGTGCCGGTTCAGGTTCGAGCGGATCTTCTGCTTCATTGCATGCGAAAACGGATATTAACAGTAAAAGAAACAAGATAGTATTTTTGGGTGTCATCGTCTTTTTATGATCCTTTTTTGTACTTTTTGTAATCTTCTTACCTACAATCAATTGAAAAATTTACCAAGTGTTTGTTGACTCGGTGGTTTTGTGAACAGAGAAACGACTATTAGTACACAAGATGAAACAACAATCAGAATCGCAACGGGCATAATCCCGGTCCCACCGACAGTATACCCAGGGGTCTGCCAATTTCGGAGAAAGAAATAGAGCCACAAAAAAATAACACTTATGATTGCAGCGAACGCGCCGTGCTTTGTGCTACGTCGCCAGAAGAGTGCCGCGACGACAATCGGAAAAAGCCCGGAAAATCCGGTAAACGACCAAACAGCGAGCCTGAAAATGCTCGGTGTCGCAACAAGCGATATAAGATAGGTAATGCAGAGTACACCCATTACGAACAACCGTCCGACCCACACCCGCTGGTTCTCCGAAAACGCCTCTCCACGATATTGTTCAACAATTTCGGGTGTTAACATGCTCCCAACAGCAAGCGACTGCGAAGCCAGTGAGGGCATATTTGCGGCGAAGACGCCTGCGCCTAACTGCCCGGCTTAGAT
>VXZL01000261.1 GCA_009845505.1 Candidatus Poribacteria bacterium
GTGTCTGTTGTACCCACGTCTTGCCGCCGTCCGCGGTGTGAAGCACAGTCCCCAAATCCCCAACGATCCATCCCTTCTGAGGATTAATGAAATGAAGAGCATTGAGTGTATACCACCACCCACTGGTTTGCCGCTCCCACGTCTGACCTGCATCGGTTGTGTGGAGGATGAGTCCGCCGTCCCCAACTGCCCAGCCTTCCTTATCGGTGGCGAAAGATAGATTCCGGATACGATGCCATGTGTCCATCTCTATATCCGTCCATGTTTTGCCACTGTCATCAGTTGTTGTGATTGTGCCTTTCTCTCCGACGGCAACCGCACGGTTTGCATCCGCGAACGCCACGCTCTGCAGCGCATCCGCTGTCGTGCCACTTTTCATTTCCCACGTGATACCGCCATCTTCTGAGTGCAAGAGCGTTCCGTTCATACCGACTGCCCACGCCTGTTTATGACTTGTGAACTGGACCCCCATCAAATCGTTCTTTGTGGGGCTCTCTACGAGTTGCCAATTGTCTCCGCCGTCCTCTGTCCGATTAATAAATCCACCTTGTGAGACCATGAGACCGTAATCCTCGCTGAGGAAATGGAAGTTGTTCACAATGGGACGGACATGTCCATAAATCGGCGGCAGTTTACTCACCTGGTTTCTCCATTCTGTACCACCGTTGTTGGTATAAAAAACCGTGCCATCTGTGCCACCACACCATCCCTCATAAGGGCTGATAAAAAATACGGTGTGAAGGTTGCAGACTGTCGTTGTGGTATCTGTCTTAACGAGGTTCTCTTGTCTCCGCCATGTATCACTGCTGTCAGTGGTAACAAAGATTCGGTCGTAGTCACCGACTGTCCATCCGCGCTCTTTATCTACAAAGAAAACGCCCTTAATTTGAAACTCACTCACATCCTGATGTTGCCATGTTTTTCCACCGTTTTCTGTGTAGAACATCCCATCTTGTCCGGCAATCCAACCGATCTTTGAATCATAAAAAAAGACATCCAAAAATAGCATAGAAATCTCAGTTTTTTGGACTGTCCAATGCCGCCCGCCATCGTCCGTAATCGCGATTAACCCCTTGTCGCCAACCGCCCAACCGTTACGGAGATTTGTGAAATACACCGATTTGAAGTCTTCAGTCGTATTGACCGTCTGTTTTTCCCAATTTATCCCCCCGTCAGCCGTATGGAGAATCCAGCCTTGGTGCCCCACAATCCAGCCGTGTTTGGCATCGGCAAAGTGGATGTCCGTGAAATGGGTTCCCCAATCCGCTTGACGCGTAATTTCCTTTTTTACACAACCGGTTAACAGCAAGGAAGTTCCGAAAAGAATCGCTATGAAATAGCATGTGATGTGTTGAAGCATCTTTTTCATCTGTTTTGTCTCCTTTGTAGCACAAACTTTCCAGTTTGTGCCCTTACACGCACAATCTAAAAGATTATGCTACAAAAATGGCAACTTAGGTCAATTACCTGAGTTCTGAGAGGGGAGATACACCCCGACTGCGGCACCAGCATCCGTAGCGAACCAGAGTTTACCGCTGCTGTCCTCAAATACCGACCAGACCCGATTGCTCGGCAGACCGTCATCTGTGTTAAAGTTTTGGAACGTTTCACCGTTATAGACACTTATACCACCACTAATTTCGGGAAAGACCATACTCACACCGTCTTCGGTTTCATTTATTGCTGATGGTAGGTTCTTAACACCAGCAAACCAAAGGTTTCCCTTGCTATCCAGCATGATATTATCAACGCTGTTCATAGGAAGTGCTTCGCTGAGCGGGAAAGTGACCAACTCTTTCCCGTCGTATCTGCGAATGCCACTGTTTTCCTCACCACCGCCTTCTCGACTCATCCAGAGGTTTTCCTTGGCATCGAACTGCAAATCTGTTATGTTTGCGCTTCTCGCCTTCGCCATCTCTTCAAAAGGGGCAAAATCCGCATCAACACCAAAATAACGGAAAAGGGACGTTTCGGTATTATAGTAGGTAATCCCAGCAGTACTGCCGAACCAAAAATTGCCTGCTGTATCCTGTGCAACTGCCGTGACCTGACTCCACCAATCGGGTAATATATCCATGCCTATGGGACCGTGTATCATAAGAGGATAGAATTTTTCGCCATCGTAGTAATTCATCCCCGAAAACGTCGCCAACCAAAGCGTTCCCGTTTTGTCCTCAAATATATCCTTAACGGTATCGCGGAGGAGGCCGTCATCCGTCGTAAAAATCTGAAACGCCTGTCCATCATAGCGACTCACCCCTCTTAATGGAGCAGGTGCCTCTGTTTCTGTCGGGGTTTCGTTGTTAATCTCCGTAGCGAGTTCACTGTCAATCTCTTTAGCGAGCTCACTCAGCGGCATTGCCATGTAGGACATATCCATCGGCTTGCCTCTATCCAGAAAACTTGAGAGCATACCGTCCGCGAACCAGAGGGTGCCTTGCCGGTCTTCAAAGATAAGCCCGATTGTGTTTTGTGCTAAACCATCTTCTGTTGTGAAGGTTTGGAAATTTTCTCCATCATAACGGGTAAGCCCCTCGGTCGTTCCGAACCATATCGTGCCGCGGGTGTCTTCAAAAATAGTGAGGACAATATCAGAGGCCAAACCGTCTGCTTGGGTTAAGGTCTTTTCAATTTTGAGTTCTGCTGTGTGAGCGATGGGTACTATCCAACTTGACAGCAGGCATACAGCCAACCCTATTGTGTACAATCGTTTTTGCATTGAAAACTCCTTTGATTTGCGTGAGGCAATTTATGTGCCAATCCGATTAGTAGTTGATTGAATGTGAGATTGGGTAGGTTTTAGGAAAAAGCTGCACCAAATAGGGCAACAATAACGACAAATGCACAAATTTGTGCAAGAATCTCAACGCCACAATCCTGCTATCTCTCAACACCAAACGAAGCATTTTGTAATATATATGACGCGAGTTAAGGTCGAAAAGGTTGCTTAATTTTGCAGAAAGTTGGAAAATAAAATAAAATGTGAGTTCGATAAGGAGGGTTTGTGGCGGAAACTTACCTTTCAGTAAGAGTTTGTGCCTTATTCTGCGCAAACTAACAGTTTACGCTACAAAAGACTTTTAGAGCGATAGGATACCGCCCTCGACGAGCATCGGGGCGCCCGTCATGTATCTGGATTCATCGGAGGCTAAATAGACCGCTGCCCAAGCGATGTCTTCTGGTTCTCCGATACCCAACGGATGCATCTCTTTAATTTCTTTGTTGATGGTTTCCGGGTCGGGTTGCTTTGATAGGAATTCTTGGTAGAGTTCGGTGTTAATCGTGCCGGGACAGAGGCTGTTGACACGGATGTTGTCTTCAGCATACCGAACCGCCATGCTGCGGGAGAGATGCACCACGGCGGCTTTGGAGGAGGTGTAGGCAGGGTGCATCGGGAACCCAACATACGCCGATTCGCTCGCCATGTTGATAATAGAACCGCCACCGGCTTCTCGCATCAAGGGAATTATTGCACGAGAGACAAGGTATATACTTTTCACGTTAACGGCGTATTGTCGATCCCAGTCTGCTTCAGAGATTTCTTCTAATTCGCCGACGACGGCGATACCGGCGTTGTTAAACAAAACGTTTGGATTACCGAGTTCGGAAGTGACCTGTGCAACAGCATTTTCAATCTGTTCGGCATCGGTTACATCGCACGCGCAGAAGATTGCTGTTCCGCCGGTTGTCTGGATTTGCCGCGCGGTTTCTTCGCCACGTTCGCCGTTCACGTCCCAGATAGCGACAGCTGCCCCTTCACCTGCAAAAAGTTCAGCACTTTTCGCCCCGATGCCTCTTGCTGCGCCTGTTATGATTGCGATTTTATTCTTGAGTCGATTTGCCATGTGTGTTCCTTTATAGCCATTCAAAACGAGCAGTAAAAAGCGGTGGATTTCCAGTCCACCGCTTGCGGGCAGACAAGGCGAAACATAGATTTGACACCTATTTTCCTATATGGGTTTTTCCGATCGTTGTGAGCGAGGTTTGAAACTCAGTTGTAAGAGATGCCCATCATCTACCAGGTATAAAAGAAGTTAAACCCATACTGGCGTCGGTAATAGTAGAGTGCTGCACCACCGAGCGCGCCAATAATCACGCCTCTGATGGCTGAACGTCTGTAGACAGATTTGTAGGTGGACGTGTAAATCTCTTTGTGCAGCAGTGTCGGATTGTCAATAAAACGATGTGCAGGTGGGTCGGGTTGATAATAGTAAGCACCACCGAGCGCGGGAACCGAAAAATAAGGTCCTAAAAAGGCGTTTCCTGCAAAAGTGGCAAGTGCCCAAAACTTTTCATCGCCTTCTATTTCGGCATCACGGCGTGCTTGTGCCTCTATTGTGGCAATTTCTGTTTGTGATATTTCGGCTGCTATAGGTAAAGGAACCGATAGGAAACCGACAAGGGGTAAGATTGCCCAAAAAAACTTCATTAGTGTTTCTCCTCTTAGGTGTACATGCCTATTTAGGCAAGTTGTTATTATTTGCGGTTTAGGGGGCGGGCGTGTAAGCCTACGGTGCAAAAGATGATATGCAAACTGTTGGGACACAAGAGACTCACCACGCAGGTCGCCGATGCGGGAGCCGCCGCAATCACAGAATAGCTACACATCGCCACCGGCCGCAATGCCTGACGCATTTTATCGGCTTCTGTTTCGTTTTAACTCCGCGATGTGACTCATCTCTGTGATATAATCGACATCTACCGAGCAATTTTTTTGAATGTAGGCGCGCACCTCAGCAGTGTCGTGGATCAACTCCGACTTCGGACGCGCCAGACCGAACGCTCTTTTGAGTTGCGTCTCCTGGTTTTTTGCTTCTTCTTTGGATGCACAGAGTTCGATGCCCAAACATTCAACATCCTCGACGAAATACCGCTGCGCCTCTTTGATCCGTTTGTGGTAGTTGCCATTGGCGATCTTTGAGATTCCGATTTTAATGACATTGCCCGCGGGCAATTTGTGAAAATAGATAACATATTCTTCTAATGCTTCAGGGTCTAACTCCTCGTAAGACACTTCATCGAAAGTTCTTCTGTTTTTCAAGGTAAAGTCTCCAGTGTGTTTGTCCGTTCTGCGTGTTTGCGTTTTCGTGCTGCCGTTGCTGCCATTCGTCGGCGAGAGATTAAAAAGCATCGTCCCGAAATGCTTTGATGACCTTCTGCCAGTCTTCATAAGTGGCAATCGCTTTGGCATATTCCGCAACTTGGCGGGGGATGGTTGTTTACCCTCAAAAATGTTATCACGGATATAATCCGTACAGGTGCCATCTTTATAGAATATAAAAGCATTGATGCGAGGTATGGGTTCTTCCCATTCCTCTGACAACTGAATCAATTTATGATTGATATGTGCAAGAATCTTTGTGGCGTGTCCCTGCCGAAAACCGTGTTCTTTCCACCCTAAAATCTTTTTTATATCGGGAAGAGTCGCCCATCCCCGCGAAACAAGATGTAATAAAACAAGATACGCTTCCATTTCTCTTTTCATTAGATCACCTCCATCAGAGACGTGTTGTCATATTCCTTATTATTTCGTTGCTTGTTCACACTTCTCAATCTGCCAAGTTGTTATAGCGTCCACCAGGGCCATTCAGTTTTCCAATAATTTAGGTCCGGAAGCCCGAACTTATTTGGGAAAAGTGTGCCATCCCGAATAAATTCGGGCATCCAGAAACGGGAAGACTTTACATAAGTAAACTTAACTCTTAAAACTAAATAGCTCTGAGCGTCCACCCTGGTGTCCACTGCAGTTCTCTTTTCAATTGTCGCCAAGAATGGGTCAGAACGGAATGGAGATGTTAATCTCTGTGGCGGGATTGTACGCAGGTGTGCCATTGACAACAATTTTAACCTCACAATCCAGTTTTCTGATTAGTAAAAATAGGGATTCAATCGAAAAGTCGTCAAGCCTGCCATCTAGGAGGGCAGTGATTTCTGGTTCGCTGAGTTCCAAAAATTTGGCAGCAGCGTCTCGCGTGAGTCCGCTTTGGGTTAGAATACTATTAATTATTAAGGAAAGACGAGCTTTTGTACGGTATTCTTCTGGGTTAGGAAATTCTAAATCTTGGAATATATTGCCGCTGCTTTTTTCAACCTCAATTTTTTCTTCGGTCATTTTCTCTCTCCTTTTGTGCAAGCGTTCTTGCTGCATTTAAGCGTCTACGGATAAGATCGATTTCTCTCTTAGGAGTCTGTATGCCGCGTGTGGACTTCTTCTGAAAGCAGTGCAGAACATAAATCAGATTTCCCAGATTCACGACGTAAACCGCTCGGTAGGTATCCCGAGCGTAACTGCTTACAATTTCATATACTCCTGAAAACCCTTTCAAAGGTTTAGCTTTATGCGGGGTTATGCCCGACTGCACACCTTCCAATGTATAGCCAATTTCTTGCTGCACGCCGTCTGGGAATTCTAAGAGACGTTTCTTAGAATCGCCAACCCAGAAAACCTCTCGCATTTGTTTCTTTTGCATACATATATTTTAACAAATCAGAGGCGATTTTTCCACAATTTTTTTCTGGGATTAGAAGAAGGA
>VXZL01000061.1:0-5496 GCA_009845505.1 Candidatus Poribacteria bacterium
CCATCACCACCATCACCACCATCACCACTACCACCGCCGCCTCTGCCACCACCATCACCACCACCATCACGGGTCGAACGTCGGACCGCTTCAGCAGGTAAAGCCGAGGCACTTTTGCGGTAGATGATATAGCTGAAGTTATCTGGATGGATGTGGATGATAGGCCCCTCAATGCCGTCTGTCCGATCTGTGAATTCTGGTATAACGGTTATGCACGTGTTCTCAAGGCAGACAGAAGCTTCAGTTGAAGTTATATATCGGTCTACACGATCAGCTGTCAGCATTGAACCGACATGCGGTGCATCGGAACAGCCGGTTATGCTAAAAAGAACAATGAGGATACTGACGATTAAGTTTGACGATAAGAACTGGGTTTCCTTTACGCTTTCAAAACCTATTGTCATGCTCGCCGCTGCGCGGTTCGCACCTGTTTGGGGCATAATACGCGACCCCTTCCCGTAGTCCCTACCGTATCCGTTGTAATTCAAAGGTATCATCACCTTCATCGGACGCTATGCCATCTATGTTGAGGCGGAACTTCGCAATATACCCTGGAACTAACCCTCTGACCCGAACGAGTATTTTTGTAGCATCTGTTCCAACATCAAATTGTGCGATACGGACACCATCAGGTTCATCAATTTGTGTAAAGTTTGTTATCTCAAGATATTTTTCAGTGTTTGGAAACAACCGCGTTCCTTCCACGATTCGGATTTCAAACCCACTGGTTTCCAGTGTGTCTCCACGAGAGACTTCTGCGAACGCCTCTGGATAGTACATCTGGATACGCCAGCCTTCAAAGGCGTTGTCAACATCAACACCATTGTCACCACCCAGCAGCGCACTATCTGCTGGAAGTTCCGCAATCCCCGCAGCTACCAACGCCTCCGCAATTTCGGTGGTGTCCATTGACCGTTCCGCACGTAAAACAAGACGACCTTCATAGTAGAATTCGTACATCACACCTGTCGGATGGATATGGATAACGGGTGCCAGTATGGTATCTCCTTGTCTCTCCACTTTTCTGACGACCACTTTGAGGCAAACGGAATCAAACCCATCTTGTACACAAACCGTATCCTCACCCTTCGATCTAAGAAATTGCGTTACATCGTTGACTGAGAGTAGCGGACCGGTATAAGGAACCTCGCACCCGATAATACTCACAAACATGAAAATAAAAATTGCAAAAAGCAATTTTTTCATTCATTACCTCCGTTCTTGCACGTCCTTCACTCACAATAATGAATTCAGGCAATTTTTGCTTGGAGATTTGCAAACTACACCCTTAGACTTCGTAACGTTGAGAGGTTCACCTCATGCATAGTTTTCATTTCTGGTGTTTCGATGATAAGTGGGGTTTCGGCAAAGCGGGGGTCGTTGAGGATATACGCGAATGCTGGCACGCCGATATTGCCCTCACCGATGTGTTCGTGCCGATCGACTCGGCTCTGATAGGCGGATTTCGCGTCGTTGAGATGAAAAGCCTTCAATCGGTCCAAACCGATCATATCGTCAAATTGACTGAATGTTGCGGCGCAATCCGCTTCGGTTCGCATGTCGTACCCAGCAGCAAAGACATGGCACGTATCAAAACAGACACCGAACCGATCAGGATATTTCGACATACCCATCACATCACGGATGTGTTCAAAAGCGTAACCGAGGTTTGTGCCTTGCCCGGCAGTGGTTTCAAGGAGAACGACAACATCCGGTGCCTCGGCACTTTCAAACAAATCATCGAAACTCTCAGTCAGCCGCTTTAATCCGATCGTTTCCCCCTCACCGAGATGCGCGCCGAGATGCGTGACGATGTGGCGGAGTCCAAGGACCTGTGCGAGTTCCATCTGCTCACGAAATGCTTGATTCGATTTTTTTAGTACGTCGGGTTTTGGAGAAGCGAGATTACTGAGATGGATGTCGTGGACAATGACATCGGCGAGGTCAGCCTCTGCCCATGCCGTGCGAAACTTTTCTTTTATGACATCGGTAGGGGGTTTTCCCTGCCACTGATTTGGGTTTCTCAAGAAAATCTGTATTGCATCGCAGTGGAGGTCGGTTCCGTTTTTGATGGCATTGTGTATGCCGCCTGCTGTGGATACGTGTGCGCCGAGGATCATATTTTAAGTTGGTATCTGCTCCTTCTGCAAGATTCTATAACTACGTTAATCTCGTGGTTGGGCTGCGTGGGTCTATTGATTCGAGACTACATTGGTATCCCTATCTGGCACAAGTTGCTGCGGCAAGGGATTTTCCTTCTGTTTGAAATGATGGCGCAAAAACCCTATGGAACCGGGAACGCCAAGTTTATCCGTAAGAACTTTGGCACCCAATTTATAGATTTCAATATCGGTGAGTTCAAGTAAACCCTTACGCCAAGCCTCAATTCTTTCGGCTGCAATCTGTGTCTCTGCTTCTTGTAAGGCTTCCCGTTCTTGGATCTGCTTAACCATTGTCGGGATATCTGGATCATCATCCAACCCTTTATGCCGCTCAGCAGTATAGTCGCAATCGTTAGGTCTACACTGCTTGAGAAATCGCTCTGTATAGGCAGTACCCATTTGTGCCATTAGTTCTTTAAGTCCTGCTTCATAGAGTTCATTCTCTGTCATTTCTAAAATACGCATTTCAAGCCTCCGATTGCAGCCAGATATAAGGGTTTTCGACCTGAGTGTGAAGTTGCGCTTGGTAGTGTTTTGCTCTTCTGAGTAGCCTATCATCGGTTGTTAGAAAGATATCCGCCCCGGCACTTTCAGCGCAGGCGAGGTGCAAAGCATCTCTTCGCTTGAACCCAAGAACTTCAAGTCTTATACCTCTCTCACTTTCACTTGACCCAACAGAAACAGTCTGATGGGCAAGAGTTATACAATTTTTGATTTGAAAACGCGCGCCAAAATTTGAAGACTGATCAACTTCATCCGACAAAACACTACTGACAACCCAATGCCAACACCCGCTAAAGCAATAAGTGAGAACCTGATGCATAGCCTCGGCTTCTTGACGAATTCGTGCTTGTGTTGGAGGGTCAAAAAGCCGACTTAAGCAACAGGTATCAAGATAAATCTTCCAGACTTGAAAATCGGTTTGCACGTCTCTATCCAGACTCCATACTGCCAATTGCCAAACTTTAGTGGTAATTAAAGATACCACAAAAATGGAACAAAGTCAAATCAAAGAGCGTTTAAAAGAGGTTAGAAACCCCGCCCACCAATTTGCCCATTAGGGGTGTACAACGGTCTTGACCCCACGTTGCGAAGCGGCGTTATCAAACGCTGCAAGACCTTGTTCGATTGGAAACCGATCCGTCAGCAACGGTTCAAAGTTAAGTGCTTTTTCAATCAGGAGTTGGCGCGATGCTTCAAGACTGGCACGAGAGAACGCCCATGATGCCATCAGTTTATGACCGGTGTAGTGAAACTCCTCTAAGTTGACGCGAATCTCTTCACCCTCTGGCGCAAGCCCGAAGAAGTTAAGACAACCGCCTCTACGGACGACCTCAAAAGCGAGTGCGATCACTGAGGCGTTGTTCGTTGTGGAGGCGATAACGGTATCCACCCCTCCATGGGTGAGGTCTCGGAGGTGTGCGATAGCTTCAGGTGAAGTATCAAAAGCACAATCAGCACCGAGTGTCTCCGCGACGTGCCTACGGTGTGGTAATGGCTCAATTACATAGGTTGCCAAGCCTGCCCGTTTTGCGAGTTGGGTGAATATCAGTCCGATGGGACCGGCACCGAGGATGGCGACGGAATCTTTGAAAAGGGTTTCCCCCATAGCATTTAGACAGCATCCCAACGGTTCCAGGAACAGCAATTCTTCGTGTGGGATGCTGTCGGGGACTCGGATGAGTTTTCCTGTATCGATACCGTGTTTCGGCATCCGCATGTACTCTGCGTAACCCCCGTCGATATCGTGTCCGATACCTTCAATGGTCGTACAGTATTTGTCGAGATCGTTCTCACATTCGGGGCATGCCCCGCAGGAGAGCATGGGGTTGACGGTAACGCGTTCGCCGACCTTGACATCGGAATGCCGACTCTCTACCACTATACCCGCGAGTTCGTGCCCCATGACGACGGGTGGTGCGTAATCTGAAACATCTCCGCGGAGCGCAGCGAGGTCAGAGGCGCAGATACCGCAGAGCTCCATCTGGATGAGGACATCTCCCGCAGCAAGCACAGGAATGGGTTTTTCGTGGATACGTAATTGCTGAATTTTTTCAAAAACAATTGCTTTCATTCTTTTTAACTATTAAATCTGGGCACCGTTCCACAATGTAAAGCTAAGACAAATTGTTCGCTAATCACTCACAATTTCGTTTCACGGTGGTTTCTGCCTAACTTCGACCCGTCCTAAAGTTTGGACAATTTTTAAAAAGACTCGTAAGGGACGGTTTCTGCCTGATGCGTCTTAGCGGATTTTTCCGCCAGATCCATAATAGCGATAACGCGGCGAGCGGATTCGGGTGTTACGAGTAAAGGCGTACCGTCGTTCAGATGCGCAATGATATTTTCGTAGTAACTCGGTCCCGGTCTACCGTGGTAACTGACCGTCTGTTCTTTGGGTTTGCCCTCAACTTCAGAGAGGACTTTAAACGCCCCGTCTTCAGAGGTAATCGCGCCGTGAGAGCCGAGCAATTTCCAGCGGGGTCCGCCGATCTTGGCGATGTTAGACATCTGGATGTTCGCCATCGTGCCATCTGCTACGACCTCTCCACCGGCGAAGCGAATAACCGCTTGGACATGGTCCTCATTGGTAATGTCGTCCCAGACGAGATTGGGTTGATAGAAGCCAGTAACGTTGATCATCGGTGCGTCAAGGACATTGAGCAGCCAGTCGAGATAGTGTGCGCCCCAGTCGTAGAATTGCCCGCCGGAGATGGCTTTGACGCTCCGCCACCAATTCGGGTTGGGCTTACCGTAGCCGCCACCCCACATTTCGACGTTGAAGACCTTACCGATGATGCCGGAGTGAACGAGTCCACGAAGCGTCCAAAAATCAGCATCCCAACGTCGGTTGTGGTGAACAGATAGCATAACGCCGTTCTCTTCAGCGGTACTAATCATCTCTGTCGCTTCCGCAATCGTGACACACATCGGTTTTTCAACAATAACGTGTTTCCCTGCCTTGAGACTTGCCACAGTTGTGCTACAGTGGAAACTATGGGGTAGGACATTCGCAATGAGATCCACACCCTCGTCAGCGTTGAGTTCTTCGACAGCATTATAGGTACGGATTCCCGGAAAATCTTCTTTTGCCGCTGCTGTCCGCTCTGGATCGATGTCGCAGATAGCGACACATTCAATGCCATCGGTGCGTTGCATCATATTCGCATGGGCTTTGCCCATATTAAATGCCGCCCCATATCCGATGACGGCACCTCTGATGGTATCTGCCATTAGTTTTGGCTCCTTCTCTTTCATGTATGAATGCCATATTTTAGCACAAAAGCGGAAAAATTGTGTGAAAATTAGCCAAGAAACTCTGTAAAAATTGGGG
>VXZL01000061.1:5506-6528 GCA_009845505.1 Candidatus Poribacteria bacterium
CTTTTCTAAAAACCTATGCTAAATTTTATGGGTGCACATTAGTGCAATCGCAGCAGACGCGCTTCGTTTAGCAAGAATAAGCGCAGATGCTTTATAACTTTTTTAGGAATGTCTTGAGGTAATTTATGACAAAAGTTGGACTCATCGGGGTCGGCAACATGGGTATGGGGATGTCAAGAAACATCCTGAAAGCCGGGCACGAACTCACTGTGTATGATGTCCGTTCAGAGCCGTTGGAAGTGTTAGCAAAAGAAGGGGCATATACCGCTGCATCACCACGCGAAGTTGGGAACGCTGCAGAGAGTGTCTTTATCATGGTGCTGAATGTTGAACAGGTCAAAGCAGCACTGTTAGGAGAAGGCGGTCTACTTGCAGGGCTTAAGCCAGGGGCTACAATCATCTGCACAGCGACCATCGGACGTTCACAGGTGATAGAGGTCGGCGAACTCGTGAGGGCGAAAGGGTTTCATATCGTTGACGCACCTGTCAGTGGTGGTGCCCCCGGGGCAGCGGCAGGAACGCTCACAATGATGGTAGCAGCACCAAAGGAAATATATGAAGCATCGGAACCCGTACTTGAAGCAGTCGGACGCGATATTTACCACGTTGGGGAAGAAGTCGGGATGGGTCAAACCGTCAAGTCGGCACTTGCCGTGCTGATTGGTACGACTTACGCCGGTATCTTTGAAGCACTCACGTTAGCAGTGAAAGCAGGCGTAAAACCAGAAACGTTGCGGGATGTTGTCAGCACGAGTGTCGTTGGGAATTTCCTCTTTAGGGACACAACGGAAAATATTTTGACGCGTAACTTCAGAGGTCAGAGTAACATTGGTACAATGTATAAGGACCTGAGCCTCGCGAAAAGCATGGCAAACGATTGTGGGGTGCCGCTCTTTGCGGCAAGCGCAGCCTTTGAACTCTTTCAAGCGGGGAAAGCAGTGAACCCGGACGAAGATAACTGGACGATTATCAAAATATTGGAAAACATCGCGGGTATTGAAATCAAAAAGACAGAATAATTG